>JBOFLQ010000094.1:0-14346 GCA_051657945.1 Xenococcaceae cyanobacterium
CGCGCCGTCAACTCTTAAATGTTCAACTTACTCCTGGGAATGTTGATGACCGCCGCCCCATCCCTAAGTTACTTCAAGGTTTTTTTGGTAAAATTTTTGCTGATGGAATGATTGCTCTAATTCATCTACCGATCGACCGTCAAAGACAATCACATCCTTTGTATTAATGACCCTACCCACAAATAAACGGTCTTCATCATCAAATTCAATAACAGCTTCATATCCCAAGTAATTCATAATTCAATCCCTGCATTAAGTAAAAAATCACGAACAGCTTTGACCTGATATCGTTAATTTACTTACTTTTGCTTTTCAAACACAACAACATTAGATCGAACTCACAGACTAAATAATAAATAACGCATTGAATTAGGAAAAAGCTTCAAAAATCCTGAATTCATGCACTTACAAGATCGCGAATGGCGCATTAGCTATTCCAGCAACGAAAATAACCCGATCGCAGAGTTTTACATTCCTGCTTTAGAATGCGCCGTTCGCTACGATCGCAAATCGGGTTTCTTTGGTAGTGCCATTCTCAGTAAAGTAGCCAGAGGATTGGGTGCAATGCTACATAATCGGGGAAAAATGCGCTTGATTATGGGTTGTCAGTTTAGTTCTAACGATCTCGAAGCAATTCAGAAAGGATATCAATTAAGAGACGCGATCGCCTTTCGTCTCGATGCCGATTTAAAAGCACCAGAAACATTCGTCCAACTCAAACACTTTGAAATTTTGAGTTGGCTAATTGCCAATGAATACTTAGATATTAAAATTGCCGTTCCTCTCAAAGAAAACGGCTTTCCAGAAGATAGCGATCGCCTACTCGACTTCCATCATATCTTTCATGAAAAAGTTGGTATCTTCACCGATAATCGAGGCGATCGCATCGTATTTAGTGGCTCGAATAACGAATCCTTAAGCGGATGGGAAAGTAACATCGAGTCATTCCATGTTTATTGTTCTTGGGAAGGAGGACGCGATTTAGAACGAGTTAATGAGGAAACATATCGATTCGAACAACTGTGGAACGATCTATCGCCCAATGTCAGAATATTTGAAGTACCAGAAGCAGTAAAGAAAAAACTTTTAAGCTACACACCAGCAAATAAACCAAATTGGAATCGAGAAGAAGAAATTCAAATTGCAAAATTAGATCCCAAACCCCTTAGTGCGGGCATCTTGCCCGCGATCGATAAATCTTTGCCCGCGATCGATAAATCTTTGCCCGCGATCGATAACCAAACAACCGCGATCGAAGAAAACAATAAAGAAGCGATCGAAGAAGACAATGTAGAAGAAGCGAGCAAGATGCTACAGCTACTGGCTAATATTCATCAACATCCAGGCTGCCTAGACTTCTGCCTTAAATCAATTCCCATTCAACCTTGGTCGCATCAACTAAAAATCTTACGACGAGTTGCGACTAAATTTCCTTGCAGCTTTTTAATTGCCGATGAGGTTGGTTTGGGTAAAACCATCGAAACAGGATTGATTCTGCGCTATCTAATAGTTAGCCAAAAAGTCAAACGAGTTCTCATACTTGCCCCTGCTAGCGTTCAACCCCAATGGCAAGAAGAATTAAGAGAGAAATTCAATCTCCACTTTTGGAGTTACAGTCAGAAAGAATTTAAAGATCCTTACGATCGAACTATTTCCCCAGCCACTAATCCCTGGAATACTCAAAACCTAATCTTGGCATCCTCACATCTAGTTCGACGCAAAGAAAGGATAGCAGAATTATTAGAAGCTGAACCTTGGGATTTAGTTATCCTCGATGAAGCCCATCACGCACGTCGCCAAAGCCCTCAGCAGCGTAAAGACAATCCCAATCGTCTACTTGGGTTAATGCAGCAATTAAAAGATCGAACACAGTCTTTGATTCTTTTATCCGCTACGCCGATGCAAATCGATCCTGTTGAAATGTTCGATCTGCTAAATTTACTAGGATTACAAGGGAATTGGGGATATAGCGATAACTTCTGTGATTACTTTGCTTCTCTTTCCAAACCACCAGACGCTTACACTTTAGGATTTTGGCAAGAAATGTCAACCGATTACTTTCGTTTGGGCGGATCTGCTTGTCCCCGTTTAGAACAACATTTGTCAACCACTGACCGTTTAATGGCTTATCGACTGAGAGATACTTGGCAAAAGGGTCAAAGTATTGTCAATCCAAAACAGTTAGTTAACGACCTTTCCTTTATCAATAGTTCGCGACAGTATCTTACCGTTAATACTCCCCTCAAAAATTTAATGTTTCGCCATACTCGCGATACTCTTAGAGAATATTATCGACGAGGCATACTCGATCGAGATATTCCCCGACGAATAGTAACTGACAATGCGATCGCCCTCGAACCAAATCGAGAAATTCCTCTCTATCAAGCTGTTAGCGATTATGTTCGTCATTTTTATAAGTTAGCCCAGAAGGAAAATCGTAAGGCGTTAGGTTTTTTGATGACTCTTTATCGCAAACGTCTGACCAGTTCC
This sequence comes from Xenococcaceae cyanobacterium, assembly GCA_051657945.1. GTDB lineage: Bacteria > Cyanobacteriota > Cyanobacteriia > Cyanobacteriales > Xenococcaceae > CAZJTL01. The sequence continues at coordinate 2,491 of JBOFLQ010000094.1, forward strand.
TTTTATGCTGTCAGAGAATCGCTACAAAGAAGATTGGATGCGATCGCTGACTCTCCTACCCAAAACTCGATCGCCAACTGTATTACTCAAGACGATTTGGGCGATCTAGATGATGCTGATGATGCAGTAATTACAGGTTTGGAAGCTTATTTAGAAGAACCAGTAGACCCTAGAGAAATTGAATATTTACAAGACTTACTACGGCAATTTGAGAATACAGGGGAAGATAGCAAACTATCTCACTTTTTGAATATCCTACGCCAAGAATTAAGCCAAAGAGAAAGCGCGATCGTCTTTACTCAATATACCGACACGATGGATTACTTAAGAGATAATCTACAACAGTTATACGGTTCTCAGATAGCTTGCTATTCGGGACGAGGCGGGGAATTATATCGAGACGATCGCTGGCAGATATTACCTAAAGAACAAATTAAACAACAGTTTCGAGAAGGAACGATCGAGATCCTTTTATGTACCGAATCGGCTAGCGAAGGCTTAAATTTACAAACTTGTGGCGTACTGATTAACTACGATCTACCCTGGAATCCGATGCGAGTCGAACAGCGCATCGGACGAATCGATCGCATCGGTCAGGTTTATTCTACTGTTAACATTCATAATTTTTACTATGACGGTACGGTAGAGGCAAAAGTATATCGCAAGCTACGCGATCGCATTGATGCCTTTCAAACTGTTGTCGGTAACTTACAACCCATTCTCGCTCAAGTTCCAACATTCATCGAACAAGCCGTCATGAGTGCCGATCCTGAAGAAGAGGGTGTACTTTTAGCCGAATTCGATCGAGTACTGGATACTCCTCCCCTACATCCTGGATTAGAAGAAATGGTAGCAATGGACGTAGAAGCAGATTTGGCAGAAATTCGTCAACCGCTTCCATCAAGCCCTATTACTTCAGAACAAATCGAACACTTGTTTACTACTTCAAAAACATTGCAAACGGCTCGAATATTTTTTACAGCGACGAGCAATCGCACATGGCAATTGTTCGACGGACAAAAAACTTATTCTGTTACCTTTTATGCCGAGGTTTTTGAGAAAACACCCTCAATTCGACTGTTAAGTTTTGGCGATCCTTTGTTTGAGAGGTTATTGGAAATAATTTGTCGAAAAGCTAATTAGTTGACTGAGTTTAACAGTAACTTGGCGACTCTATTTTTATTCTCGATCGCCCTATGTAAAGATCGCGATCGCACAAAACCCTGAAAAATAACCTTAACTTGGAAGAAATTCCAGGTTTTGTGATGAAATTAGCCTCAGTATTACTAGTTTTACCCTTGTCTTTAGTTATAAATAATCCCGCCACGGCTTTAATTACGGCGGTGTACCATGAAGACATAGGTGTTGAGTTTACTATTTGCAAGGACAATACCTATCAAGACTGTAAAACCGTCCACACGGGGTTTCCTGAGTTTCACGAAGAGTACTCAGAAGAAGATAACGCTTTTTACCTTAAAGATTGGGAAAGTCAGTGCGATCGCTACATGAACACTGGTAAGGTCTTGTGCATGAAGCTTTCGGATAAAGAATTTTACGATCCTTTTCGATAGCTTATCGAATCGCACCTCTGTGATGGGTCTTAACGCCATGCCGCTTCAAATTCTTCTGCTGTCATGTTCTCCCACCTCTTAGCAACCAACCAAAAATCTCACTAATACTACCCGCGATTACTATTAAGGCTATCTGTCGCCAGTTTTTAAGCTCACCAAACTTTTCGGTTATCTCTGGCAACTTGGTTAGTGTGTTTTCTACAGTTTTAGTACGATCGCTCAATCCACTAACTTTTTCGTCTAGTTTTGCTACAGAGATCTTGAGTTCGTGGATATCTTTTCTGAACTCAGTCTCTATTAAATCTAGTTTTTTATTGACTTGCCCGAACTGTTCGCCAATGAAAGTTTTTAACTCTTGAATTTCTGTTTTTACCATTTTAGTTAATCACTGAAATCAAACCCAAATCAACACCTAAAGCATCTTGCATAGCTTCCAAGATTTCTTCGAGTGGTAGCCAAGGAAGAGTTGATAGTCAGGATCGATCACGCCCCTATTCCCTCAACATCAGTGTCTTCCCACTCAATATCAATCAGATCGCTAATTGATTTCAACCCAAAAAAAAGACACAAAGTTTTGACTGTATGGTTATCAATACGGTCAAAATGCCCACGATAAAGCTTTCCAACAGTTGTTGGACTTAAACCAGTTTTTGCAGCAAGGGTTTTTTGGTCTAACCCTCTGTGCGACATAAGTTCGGGCAATTTACTAATCACATTCATCCTCCAATACTATCAAAGCATTATAACGCGATACTGCGATAATGACTAACTGTTACCACGATACTAGTATTGTGTTATCATTGATTCATAGAAAAAGCGCCTCGGCTGACAACTAAAGCGCTTCCTCTAATACATCATTAAAATGTAACCCCCATGATAACCCGATTTTTCAATTACTCACAACTAAAAAACATAATCGCCATCGTTTTTAAAGGCAAAACCTTACTCGTAGAACGAATCAACAAACACGCAGGAACTCATCAAAAATCCTGCTGGGTAAGCTATATAAACAAGCATGGAAGAAGATGGTCTACATTCATCTCGATCCGCGAACTCAACCGCGCTTTTTGGCAGTGGTTAACTACGATTAAGAAAATGGAATTAACCCATAATGAAAAGTTTCTATTAGGTTGGGCAATTTTTACTATCCTTAAGCCTGGTGACGCAGTGTTTAAAGGGGTGTCCAACAATTTAGGAGTTGTAGTTAACAAACGCATCGAAGAAGGAACTAGATACGCCGAGGTTTTGGTAGACTGGGGGAACGAAGCGATCTGGGAACGTGCGACCTGGCTGGAAGTTTTTTAGTGATGAGTAACCCTATCATTCAAACCGATCTCGCTGAGATTCTCAAAGAGATTAAAACCGACCAGAAGAAACTGCTAGAAAAAACGGCAGCAATCGAGCTTAAACTAGAGGTTTCAACTGCAAAAATTGAAGGAAAAATCGACGCTTTAGATGTCAAAGTAGACCAGCTTGAAAAGAGGATTAGCAACAGTGAGTTAACCAATCGAGGAATTTTGACTGGTTTGGTCGTGATAATCCTTGGCGGTGCTGCCAAACTTTTCGGATTAATTAAATAAGTTTTTTATGAAAAATAGTCATATTAAATTCGATCGTACAGTTACAAAGTATGCCAAATCTTTTGATGGAACTAGGGCTTGGCGGGTAGGTACTAGCAGTACAGGTCAAACCGTGGTCATTTTGAGCAAAGCCAATTTAGAGGGCAAGACTCCTTCCAATCTTAAAAACCCTAGTTTTATCGAGTTTGCAAAAGTCTTAAAGTTTGCTTACCCAGGAACTTGGAAGATCGTAGCAAGATCCTTTTAATGTATCTGGTGCATCACATTAGACCCTAATTTATGCTTAACCTCATCTGCTAGATTAGTACCCTTAAATCCTGGCATTACTACCCAAATTTTAACAAGCGATCGCTTCTGCCCTATGCCATCAATCTACTCTTGTTATCTTCTTAGCATCATAGGCAGAATTAGACCAATACTTCTTAACCTCCAAAGTCTTCACCATCTCTTTGTTAACGGTTCTCACATACAATGGGATAACATCAGCAAGTCTGAATCGAATAGATAAGGCTAATTGCAAAACCTCTTGCTTATCTTTAAGAGCATTGACCAAATCTCGATAAACATCATCCCCAGCATACTCAAATAAAGTATTCGAGCTAAGGTATATCTCCTTAAACAAATATTCGGCAGCTTCACCGACGGATACCCAGTCACCCGACTCGACACAGTTTGCTAGCTTTTCTTTACTACGATCTTTGATATGACACAAGCCAAGCCCGCCAATGTCGAGGAGTACGCGCCAGGGGTGATAGTTATCTTTGTTTTTGGTCAGGTAATCCTGCTTGATTAGGTCTTTTATTTTCATTCCAGGTTCGTGGGGCATGGCAAACAGGGAATAAGCCGCATTCACCAGGATGTTTAAAGTTTCAGCCGAGGGGTTAGCAATCTCCTCTTGGGGGTATTCTATATAAAGTGCCAACAGACCCGCCTTAAACAGGCAAATTCGATAGTCTGGGTTGATGTAATGCTGTAGTTGGGGTCTGATACTGTTGACCCTGCGATCGACAAAATCATATTGCTCGAATTCATCGAAACAAAGTCTGAGCAAATAAGCCCATAACAGCTCGATCGACACGCCAAATTTCTGAGCTAAAAAATTTGTCGTCGCCCCCGTGATGAGAGATTCGACTCCATGAAGTACGTGGTCGGGCGGCAACTGTTTGGCGCAATCGGTTAATTGCGATGGCGTTCTTACTTCGACAATATTGACTCGTGCGAAGTTACCAGGATCTGCCGATCGCATGATTTTACTATGAAGCTGATTGGTGTTGCCAAAAAAGGCGGCAGTGCTTTTGATAGTTGTAGCATTCTCACCCTTTTCCTCAACTCTAACTGCTCCTCCTGTAGCTGCCGTCTTTAGGAGACTGCTTTCGAAGAAGTATTTAAACTCCTTTTCGTTCATGTCGTCAAAAGCAGCAAGAGTAGCGGTATATGCCTCCTTTTGATTGAATCTGGCGTTTGGCTCTTGTAGTGCCGCACATCTCAACCCCAAAGTGGTCAGCGTTCTTTGCAGATAGTCCAACAGTGTTGATTTACCCGTAGCTGGTCTACCGTAGAGTAAAAGATGGCTTCGGTAGGTGTGAGTATAAACCTCGGTTTCACCGCCACGTATATAGCCAGAACACCCCGCCGCAGCCCTGCCGATATGCAAGCGTAGTATTTCTCTCTCGATAGGTAGCCCGACGATACTAAGGATTTCCGTTGCACTAACATTGTCTCTAAGTGCCTGGGGAAACCAAGATAGTGGTGGAAGAAACGATCGCACGTACTCGGCATTTGCTATCGCCTCTTCAGTAACTCGGTAATCTAGAGCAGAATAATGGTCGCCAATGGGCGAGTTAGCAGCCCCCCTTTCGTTCGCCTTTGCCATGGCGATCGCTGCCCTGCATACTGCCTTTTTAAGATCGAACCCCCCTGCTTCTACTAACGGTTCGATTATCCTCCAGGTGGGTTTCTCCAGTTCCTCTCGCAGGAGTTCGACCAGGGCAACTTTAACAGGGTCGTTTTCATGGAGGACTCTACCGAATTTAATACCGAATGGGTGGAGTAACCCTTTGAGGGGGCAGGTGTTTGTGAGTTCGATTAACTCAAATCCCCTTGCCGATACCGTATTAAATCGAAATCTGACATTACTGGTGTTGTCGATCGTTTCAATGAGTTCTGAGATAGCTAGCTCGATGGTGTTGTTACTCGATCTACCGATGATAAGATCGCGTTCTGATTTGCTCCCACGATCGAAATCGGTACGCCCTTGTACCGTGTGTTGGGGTTGTGTCAGTCTTTTAGTTCTACTCATACTTTGTGGGCTGAATTTGAATTTTTGGAAGGAAAAATCGAATGTAAATTGCTTCTAAGCCTCGCAACTTCAGGATGGAGTACTAGACCTCGAAGTTCTTCTAATAGGGGTTTGAGCTTGGGGTCTTTCAGGTAAAAGTCAATAGTTCGCAGAATATAGCGCTCGATCGTGCTTGTCAGTACGGGGTAGAACGATTCCATCTAAGGGAATAGTGTTCGGTTTTCTCGATCGCTTGACTTCATCCCTCTTCAATAACCACCCCTTGTAGCAACCTCGTTCGATAACTCTCAGTAGGTTATTGCGATCGCTCATCCCGATCCACTTTCTAAAATCCCTGCTACTATTCGTCTCAATGCTGTTTAACACACCATCTTCATCTCTGGATGCTGTATAGAGATATTGCTTTCCCATCTAACTAAGTTATATAAATTGATTCGTTTTATATCTAACTTAGTTATAAAAAAATGTCAAGAAATTAAGGCAGAGGGCAGAGGGCGCATATGTTTGTGGTATAAAGGTTTTCGGTCAGAGTCAAACATAACCCGTGTCCTACCGTGCCGCTTGCGGCACTGGTTAGTCGGTAAGATAATTCATAATTCGATCTGCATAATTGCTGTATCAAATCAAGGGTACGAACCATAAGTCTAAAAGCAACGTGGCTGTTAAACCTTCTGCCCTCTGCCTTCTGCCCTCTGCCTTCGTTCAATTGAGTACAAATACTTAGATATAGATAATTATCTATATAAACCTTCTTCCCAGTTTTTTTTTATTTATACTCTTTATACTTATATTCTATTTAAGAAGAAGATATATAGATATATATTTATATAATATAAAAAAGAATTTGGAGAAAAAAAAAATAGGGTTAGTTCTGAAAAATTTGGGAACAACCCAAAATCTGGGGGTCATCTCGCATTTTTCAAAAAAACCGCATGTAACCCTATCTAAAACGTACTAAAAGGGGTCGTGAAATGACCCTTTTTGTTGGTCAAAGATATTTAATATCCTCAAACTCTTTCCTACAGCGGCTTACAAATGTAAAGGATCTTACCCCCTCCAATATCCGTAGGTTTAGTGAGTTCGATCGATACTCAAAACTGCCGATCTCAAAACTTAGTAGCAAATTTGTCAAATAAAGTGATTTTGATAGAATTGAATTTCTCCAGTACAGAAGATCGGAGTTATCTTACCCAAATACTTCAATCAACCCATTCAATTTCTTTACATCTAGACATTCAAAAGACAAACCTTCTATTTCACTGAATTCTCCGTATTCTGCAAACATTCGTTCTAAAATGTACTTGGTTGCAGCGATCGACTCATGGCTCGCTCGGTAGCGATAAGAATATCTTCGCTCGGCTTTGTTGTGGCAAAGACTTTTAACTTGCTCTTTGGGCAAGTATCTAACTAAAACTTTACCCAAGACAGTATGTATCTTGCGCGGTTTTGCTGTTTCGTTTAACTTGAAACCAGATAATTCAACCAAAGTAGATATCCTTACTACTTGAGATCCGCTTTTTTCGCTCACATGACGATCGATTTGAACGACAGGATCTCGATCGATTGTTTTAATCTCCTGTTCTGAAACTATTTCGCTATCGAATTGTTGCGTCTTGGAATTTATACGATAGTGAGCATAGCAGAGAACGCGAAAAATAGCTTCTTCATCGGATAATTTATCATCCAAAGATTGTAGTAATTTAACTAACATAGTTAGTTGTCGCTCGGTAAGTGGTTTGGGCTTATCTCCTAATTCCTGATTAAAAAAGTGGCGCAACAGCTCATTTTGTTTTATCAAAGCCACTACTCGATCGATTACTTTTTGCATGTTGGCATTGTCTAACTGATATAACCATCCAACAAGGTTAGCACAAGCTGTTTATAAACAGCTTGTGCTAGCAATTTCAGCAGTTTTGAGGATATTAGGTCAGCACCACTTTTTAAATTACTTGACGATTTAAAAAGAGTGGGACTATAACATTTTATATGACTATGTTACAAAAAATGAGGAATTTGAGTCTAAAGTGAAGATTGCAGTCAAAAATAACCAGCTACAAGCCGTATATATCTCAAAAAAAGATGCTATAGCCTCGATTGGTTATGGTGAAAGTACTCTGAAACACTGGAGACAGAGTAACCGTTTAATTGAAGGTATACACTATGTAAAAAATGGGGCGACAGATATTAGGTATCATCGAGAGATGTTACTGGACTTTGTTCGAAATTTAAACGATCCTTCTGCACACAACAAAGCAATCGAAGCTTTTGTAATAGGCAGAGAGACAAGGCTTAAAGCAATACGGACTGGTAAAATTTAGTCTCTGAAAACAGAGACGGGAGAATTTTAACAGAAGTTGTTCTCGTCTTTGAATAATTAAAACTCAGGTATGTGTAAATCTCTAACTCCTTGATAGTGTTCTAAGATTACTTCAGGCGAGTTTCCAACAACTTTAGCAACGGATTTGATAATCATACCATTTTCAAGTGCCAGAGTAATGAAAGTATGGCGAGTTTGATAAAACTTTCTATATTCGAGTTTTAAACCAGCTAATACGCGTTTCCATGCAGTTTTGCGAAACGAACGCAAACTGATAAACGATCCTTGAGTTCCTGGGAAGACTAAGTCTTCAGGAGAGTATTCGTCTTTGGCAAGTGATTTTAAAAATTCTTGTACTGTCTGATTGCAAGGGAATTTACGATTAGATTGAGTTTTTAAACCCTTTCTGATAATTTTTCCTTCATCAGTATCAATTAAAGCCTGCTCGAAATTTACTGTTTTAAAGTCATGACTTATGTGCTTCCACTGAAGAGCTAAAGCCTCAGAAGTTCTACATCCTGTGAAAAAGCAAAATTTAACAAAAGGAGCATAGAAGCTATGATCGAAAGCGGATTTTTTGGGCTTAAAAGTATTCTCTTCAAAAGCTGCAATAATCGCATTTCTTTCGTCGATGTTGAAGGGATGTATATCTTCATCACTCTTAGATTTAGGCAATTTGATTTTAGCCGCCAGCCCATCAAAAGGATTACGTTTGATTTTGCCTGTGTCAATTGCCCACTTACAGCATTTACTAAGACGAGTTAAGAAGCGTTTAGCTGAATCTAAAGGAATATTTGTAGAAATCCATTCATAGATTTCGGCAGATTTGTTTATATCTTTTGTTGGTAAGCGATCGAGGTAACGAGTGTACTGTGCGTACATTGTGTCTATAGTGTTTTTACTTAGCTGGGGGGCGATCGCCTCGACAAATTCGCTCCAGAGAATTTTTAGATCGTCATATTTGTTGAGAGATTCAGTCTCAACAACGCTCAAAGCTGCTTGATTTTTACATTTATATTTTTTAAGAGTGATATCGAATTCTCCACGATCGATATCTTTGAGAATTTTAGGAACGATCGTTGTTTGGGCGATCGCAATATTGGTTTTATTAAAATCTAGTCCTGTGGAAAGCCAACACCGCTTCTTTTGTGGTAAATCTTCTCCATCTAACCAGTGATACCACCAAGCTAATTGTAAGCGACCATTACTGTTTTTGAAGGTAAAGCGACCCGCCCCAGTTTGGGCGTGTTGATTGAGATTAGGATTCGCCATTTTGGTTTGAATTAGTACGCTAAGGTTGTACCAATTTTACCACCAGAATTTACCACCAAACACCCCCAAAGGCACTAAAAAACACCGAAATCTACTTAGTATAGTTAACGGTGTTGTAGGACTTCTAGAGCTTGAAACTCTAGAAGTTATTGAATTTTGACCTAAGCGGATGAGGGGAATCGAACCCCTAGCTTTAGCTTGGAAGGCTAAGGTATTACCACTATACGACATCCGCATTTTTTGATTTTCTTAGCAAAGATAAGATTAACACATTTAAGGGGATGTTCGTCAAGCTTTTAAGTGAGTTTTTATTTCGATGTTTAATTTTGGCAAGAGTTTATCTGTATTTATTTTATCGTACTGCTAGCGCACCTCGATCGCTTGCCGAACAGAAATTGCTGAATTAGAACATAAAATAACTTAACGCCTGCAAATTTACGTTCGAGCGCTAAAAATGTCTCAATTGCTCAGTTTTGGTTCTATCGATCGCCAACAGAGATGAGTTTATTAATTGGGATTTAAAAATTTTATTTATTTTTGAATAGCGTTCCTGGAGAGGGGACAACAGAGCGATCGCAATTACTACTGATTTTACACCTAAGTGTTAGTTTTCCACGATCCCAATTGCGATCGATACTATGCTATCTAGATGGTTCGAATTAATGCCTACCTCACTAGTCATTGCGATCGGCGATCGCGCTCATGTCTACTTTACCAATTACTAAATAAATACAAAGTTATTGGCATTCAAATTAGCAGCATCGACACCAATAAAAACTGCTAAATCTCGATCGCCAGTGGCAATAATCGCGTCGTTTTCGTTTTGAGAAATTTTTAAATCGTCAAAACCAATACCCAAACCGTCAATACCAATAACGTCAATGCCAGCTTGAAAATCGGTTATGGTGTTTGCTTCTTCTGGTAATTGTTTGTTGGCGATCCAAAATTGGTCTGCACCTTCGCCGCCCGCGATCGTATTACCGCCACCATTACCAACAAAAAAGCGATCGTCACCATCGCCACCGACGAGAAGATCGTTTCTCCCCAGAAAAAAGGTGTCGTCTCCCGCACCTCCATCGATGCTTTGTCCGCCACTACTCTCAGAAAGATCGAAGGTTTGGTTGTCGAGATTTTCAAAAATGAGTTCGTCGCTGTCACTGGTTAAGACATCAGAAGCTTGAGTAGTTGAATTTTTAACATCTACAGCAAAGCCTAAAAATTGAGTAATTTGATTGTCGCTGAAATTATTGTCACTTACTAAAATTAGAGATTGCCTGCCATCTGGTAAGGTAGGGCCAAAGGTCAAACCTTCAATATTATCTAATTTAATTCCCAATTCGCCCAAATCGAGAACGAGTCGTTTTTCGGCTAATTTAATATCTACCGATCGCCCGTCTGGTTGACTCAGGCGATCGATCTGGCTGATGTCTGTGGCGTTTTGGGTGCGTACTTCGTATAGTCGAACGTTATTGCCTAAACCTGGGCTAAATGACCGTTCTAGGGCTAGAAACGTGCCGTTATTATCAATTGCTAAAAGATCGACCAAACCATTGTTGGCGCTGCCTGTAGGTGCGGTTGGGGCAACGGGAATTGGATCGGTAAAGTAAGCAAATTCTTTAGCTGGTTTGCCAGTAGTTAAATCGTATTGGAGAATTCGCGCCGTACTTTGGTTTTCCAGGGTTGCAGTCAATCCATCTTGGTTTAAAGCTTCTTCGGTGGCAGTGTAAAGAAAGCGTTGGTTTGGAGTAATAGTTAGACTTTCAAAAGCAAGATTGTTACGAACTCCTTGACGGCGATCGCTGGTTGGTAAAAATTTATTGGGAACTTCTAGTTGTTTGAATTCTTGTCCTTCGAGGGAAAATTGATTGACGAAAGGATTGAGTAAGTTATTGGCATCTCCTTCTGAGGAAATATATATTGTGCCATCATTACTAAAAGCAATTCCTTCTGCATCAATTCCGTTTCTGGGGAAAGTTGTTTTTTGTTGGTTTAAAAGAGTAGTTACATTGGTAAAGTTGACATCATTAGCGTCTAATTTACCATCGTCAATGCCAATATTGAGGCGATAAAAACGGGCTGGATTATTTTCAGATCGATCGTCGGAAATGGCATAGTATGTGTTGGTGTTAGAATCGTAACTAATTCCAGAAAGACCGCCAACTTCGGTATTATTAAAATTCAAATCGGTAGGTAAGGTTACTTGACCGATAAAATCGATTTTAGAGATAGTTTTCTCGTTTGAGTCATTCGCTTTTGACGGAATGCGAAAATCTGTAGCAACCAAACGATGATCCGAACTAGGAAAGCCATTGGGAACTAGTTTGGGGTCGAATGTACCAATTAAGCGATCGAACAAAGGATCTTGACTGGTAGGCCAATAAACCGACGCATCGGTAGCATCGAGATTGTTTGAAGGTAAAACATAATCAACTCTTAAATTTCCCGAACCGCGATCGTCAAAATCAGCCGTATCGAAAGCAGGATTACCTCGCTGATTTTCGTTTACACCGCGATCGCGTCTGGTTGCTTCAATTTCTCCTTCACTGCTGGGAGTAACTGAAGTGTTAATTAAGGGATTGTCTAACAATTGGTTAATGGCATTATCGACGCTGTCACCATCAAAAGGATCGGCATTTTGATCGCCCATGATGACGAATTTTTCCCCTGTTTTTAAACCGCCAAAGTTGCCCTTATCGTCGTAAATGTAACTATTTTTTCCTGGAGTAATGTAGTCGGCAAAGAGACGAATTTCATCGTGGTTGCGTTTGCCATTGCGATCTTCTGCGCCATCGAAAACTGGTGGTGTGGGATGGCTGG
>JBOFLQ010000095.1:0-12225 GCA_051657945.1 Xenococcaceae cyanobacterium
CAGTGGTCTAAATGTTGTTGTGTTATGCACCCTTATCACTCTTTCTATGGCTCAAAATCCCATCCCATTAATATACATTGACAAACATTGTTGTTTAACTTGTTGTGGATATCCTCTGTGCGCTTCATAGCGATCTACAAATTGTCGTCCCCAGTCTTTACAAATATAGTTCTGTTTTCCTTTTCTTCGACCATTCTTATTTAGATTTTTAGAGCTACATTCAGGACATTTCATTTATATATTTGCCAGGGTAAGCTTTTCTCGATCGCTTTATATCATACACCGATCCAGCAACGCCACAATTAATGCTTTTAATTTTTATAAGATAACGCCGTGTACAATTAACGAAAGATTCGATCGCAAAGATAACGATCGCTTTTACTTAAATTGGGACTGTGCTGCAAATAATCGTGCACCCAATCACAACCTTTTGCCAGCAAATTCTCTGGATTTATCGCTAAAGATAAATTCCAAATTTTCACCGTACCATCTTCACTTGCAGAAATTAGTTTTTGACCGTCAGGACTAAAAGCAACACTCCAAACAGCATTAGCATGTCCTTTTAAAGTTGTTATTTCCGTTCCATCAAGCTTCCAGAGTTTAATCGTTTTATCACCGCTCGCTGAGGCTAACAATTTTCCGTCAGGACTAAATGCCAATCCCCTAACTTCTGCTTGATGATTTTTTAGCGTTTTTAAAAGAGTTCCGTCACTTTTTCGAAGTTGAATAATATTGTCAAAACCACCAGAAGCAATAATCCCCCCTTCGCCCCCCAGTCCGTGGGTTGGGGGGATCGGACTAAAAGTAACTGTGGAAACAAAGTGGCTATGTCCTTTGAAACTTTTTAGTAGCTTCCCGTTTCGACTCCAAAGCTTGAGTGTTCCATCCGAACCCCCTACAGCGATAACTTTGCTATTGGGACTAATAGAAACCGATTTGATCGTATCGCCATTACTATTCAAAGTTCGCAACAACTTACCATTTTTCGACCAAAGTTTAACCGTACCATCTTCGCTGGCTGAAGCTATAAATCGATCGTCTGGAGAAAAAACTACTTTCCAAACACCATTACGATGACCTTCAAGCGTACGAAACAAAACATAACGTTTATTAAGATTGCGTTGCCATAGTTTTATCGTATTGTCCCAACTAGCGCTAGCTAAAATTTGATTGTCAACAGAAAAAGCAACTCCTAAAACTCCAGCCGTATGACCTTTAAGGGTATCAATGAGAGTGCCATTCGATCGCCAAAGTTTGATAGTGCCATCGTCACTACCCGATGCGATCGTATTATTATCTGGGCTAAAAACTGCTTGTAAAACGGTAGCTTTATGACCAATAAGGGTATTACTTTCAGGATTTTGCAAACTCCACAATCTTACTTTCATTTCTGAATTACTTGCCGAAGCAAGAGTTTTACCGTCTGGACTAAATGCCAAATCCCAGATTCTTTGTGTATGACCTTTAAAATTATCGATCGCCGCCCCTTCTAAACTCCAAAGTCTAACGGTAGTATCCCAACTAGCGGAGGCAACAGTGCGACTATCTGGGCTAAAAGCAACCCCAGAAACAACAGCCGTGTGTCCTGTAAAAGTTTTGTCGAGAACGAATAATCCCGTTCGATCGCGTTTCCAAAGTTTAATAGTTTTGTCGGAACTAGCAGAAGCAAGCATTTTACCGTCTGGACTGAAAACAACTCCTCTAACTTCATCCTTATGTCCGTCTAAAGTATTTAGTAATTTTCCTTGTTTGTTCCAAAATTTAATAGTTTTGTCGGAACTAGCAGAAGCAAGCATTTTACCGTCTGGACTGAAAGCAACTCCCAAAACAGCGTTACTATGTCCTTCGAGTGTCGATCTAATTGTTCCATTTAGATTCCAAAGTTTAACTGTTTTATCGTCACTAGCAGTCGCTACCAATTGTCCATCTGGGCTAAAAACAACTTTTCGAACTATACCTTTATGCCCTTTACTTCCTCCAAACGTCGCCATAAGTTTGCCATTTAAATTCCAAAGTTTGGCTGTTTTATCTTCGTGGGCTGAAGCAAGCAGATTTTGATTAAAAGCTAGACTCCAAATTCTACTATTGTTTTCAGATATGGTTTTCCAGAGTGTGCCATTTCTCCTCCAAATTTCGATCTTATCAATTCTATTAGTGACAATAAATTTACCATCGGGGCTAAATGTAATGGCATCTGTACCTAAAAGACGGTTACGTTCGTCTGCACCATAAATAGTTTGCGCTAGTAGGGTGGTAACGCGCGACTCAAGTTTCTCATCGACTCTCCCTAACTTGGTTAGAAGTTGCTTGGCTTCGATCGCCCGAACTAATGCATCTAATCTTCGATCTAAAGTAAACAAACTTTCAGATGAAGTCGCGATCGCCTCAATTTGACTGACGGTAGCGCGTTGAGATTCCCTAAAAGTCATCCAACCCAATCCAAGCGCAACTAAAAAAGCAACACTCGTCAAACCCAACAGTAATCTTAAAATAACAACTTGTTTCTGTTTTTGCTTGAGTCGAAGATCGCGACGTTTCAAACTCAAACTAATGAAGATTTGTTCTGCTTTACTTAAATCTTCAAAGCGTTGTCTATACCACTCTTCTGCTTCTGCTAGCTGTCTGCCATATAATAAAGCTTCAGCATCACCATCGCACTCCTTCCAAGTATATATTGCCAAACGCATTCGTTCTTGCCACTTACGAAAATCGCGATCGTTCAATAACCAATGTTCCAAGCGTCCCCAACTTTTAATCAATGCTTCATGAACGATTTCTACAGTTTCTTCGTTGGTAGATTTATTGCGGTTGGTAACTACCAAACGAGAAGAAGCTAGACGCGTTACCAATTTCCAGTTTTCTGGTTTGACTTCCTCGCGAGTTGCCAAACGCCGCGTTACTTCTGTTTCTTCTCCCCACCGCACCAACTGTACAAACACTCGTTGCATGCTGAAGCGTTCTTCCTGACTTAATCCAGCGTATACCGCCTCGGCATGATTGACCAGTGCTTCACCTACACCGCCGATCGCATCATAGGCTTGATGGGTTAAGACTCCTTGGTTTTGTCTCGACCATAGTTGTGTTAGAGCAAATTCTAATAAAGGTAAACTTCCAGACTGTCCTTCCCTTTCTTGAATCAGCAGTTCGATTAAACCTGGTTCGAGTTTCACCTGCATTTGTGTTGCGGGTGCCTCGATCGCCCTTTGTAATTCCTCACGATTCATCGCACCCAAATTATAAACTGCTTCTTGTAGCGCGTCACTAAAAGGACGATAGGCGATCGCATGTCCGTAAAAATCTGCTCGCAATGTTAATATCAGAGTAAAATTTGCAGTATTTTCGATCGCTGGCAACAAGATATCCAAAAATGGTTGTCGTTCTGTTTGCAAACAAAGAGTATAAAGTTCTTCAAATTGGTCGATGATTAAGATAATTGGTTGATTGGGAGTCTGTTTGACAAAATCATTAACTAATTTTTTTAAAGCCGAACGATCGTTTCGCAGCGTTATTTCTAACTCTCGTTCGTTAAGTTCGCAGACATTTTTAGTAAGATTAATACCAAAATCAAAATTGCCAACAAATTTTTGAATACTTAAAGGTTCGATGTCATTTAGGCACGATCGATCGCAAGACTCTTTTAATAGAAAAGCAAAAGCACCTGCTAACGCTTGAAAAGGATTTTTACCAGGACGAAAAGAAGCGATTGCAGGGTTAGTAATATTTAGTTTTTTGTTTTTCAATTGAGGAATTAAACCAGCAAAAACGAGACTAGATTTACCACTACCAGAAGCACCTACAATTGCTATTAAAGGTTTTTTTCTCACTGCGACTGTTAGATCGCCAACGATTCGTTCACGACCAAAAAATAGTTCGCTATCTTCTTCACGGAAAGCGTATAATCCTCGATAAGGGCAAGGTCTAGTTCCGCCCAAGTCAAACCAAGTGGGTGCTTCTGTAGCAGGATTGTGACAGATAACGGGCAACCAAGAGGCGCAAGGAAAATCATCTTCAAAACCTTGTAATTTTCTGCGGGATTGCTGTATCGATAAATATAAAGATTTTCTTTCCATAGCAAAAGCTTGAAGAAAGTTTTTAAAGAAAATCCGAGCAATGTAATTAGAGATCGATTCCCGCATGACTACAACCACGGGGATGTTTAATTTTTCTATAGCCAGAGATAATCCCAGTCCATCGCAGGAGTTAAAAATTGCTAGCTGCAGACCATTAGCGATCGCTGCTTTTAAAGCTTCTTTTAATTGTTCGACGGTTAAACTATTATGGTTTGAATTGTTGTTGAGATAAATTTTTCCCGTTTCTCGCTCACTTTCGCTATGACCTGCAAAAAAAAGAATATCCCAACCGAGGGAATCCCAAAGGCGATCGTTGAACTCCTGACGCGAAGGACTAACTAAAAATTCAACCTCAGCGTCTGCAATACTAGCGAGAAATTCACGTTCTGCAGCTAGATCGATATCGTAGTCATCTCCCAAAATCGCTAATATTCTTACTTTTTCCCGCTTATTTTTGCGAACGACTCGATCGTTTTGACGTTTGTATTGGGATCGAGAAAAAGCTGGTTCTGCATTGGGATAATCTCCAACAAAATCCCAACAATGCCAGGGTAATCGTCGCAACAACTCGTCATTGGTTTCAATAATCAGATAAATGTCGTCATTAGTTTCTAGTTGAGAGCGCATCTGACGTTCTATATTCAAAAATGCTTCTGTTTTAAGCCAATCATTAAGACTTGTTTGAAGCGCTTGAGAACATTCTTCAAAACTTACCTCAGAAACATTAACAATACCCTCTTCAAAGATTTCTAGTTCGTCATCGTCTTCTTCTATTTGAGATAATATTCGCAGTTGAAAACGAGCGCTTAGATTTAAATAAATCGACTGCCAATTTTGGTACAACTCGATTAAATGTGGCGCTGGAGGCAAACTACCAATGTACTGTTCTCGAAGGCGATCGACCCTATTCCACAACTGAGCGGTAACGATAGGAAAGCCTTCAATAAGAGAGCCACTTTCCAAATTAATAACAATCGATGTACTTCGTGCCATCTTGTTCGAGGAAATGTGTTAGTAATGTTGAACCTCGAAATAATAACATTCTCTTTAATACATTTGAAATGCTTTTTACAATCTGTTTAAATGCATTTTTTTTTATTTATTCATAACTCAAAATCTTGTTTCAAACTCATTTCTAATAGATTAATTTCAAGGCTAAAACGCTTCCCAATTTCTCCTTGAAAAGGTTTTAGTTGAATGTAATTATCTCGATTTCTCGATCGAACTTCTTGAAGAATTTTTCCAGCTTTAGATAACAAAGCTATTTTAATATTTGGGGGTAAATATTTTTCTTCTCTAATTGGAAATAATTGAGCGAGAACTCTAAGCTTGTTTTCAGTTTCTGGTGTAATGTTTACTATTAGTGCTACTGTTCGATCGCCAAATTGCAGTCCTAAATTCATTAATCTAACTTTAGCGATCGCCCGCTCGAGATTTATATTTCTAGTATTTAATGCTAAATTTATTTGTGGATCTACTACTCGATCGATTGCTTGCCAACCTTCTTCAACAATTCCCTTTAACCAGTTACTCAACTTAGTTCTGGTTGTTGGTATTACTGGTAAGTTTGCAAATATTGCGCTTGCCGACTCAGTTATAGAACTTGGTTTTAAATAACGACAATAAAATAAAAGATGGTGTGGTTCTGTTTCAAAGATTGATAGAGGTAACTGATAAAAACCTTCGTTCGGGAATAGCAAATTAATAGTGCTAAAATATTTACTCAAGCGATCGTAGCGCAAACAACCCCGAATTGTTACCTGTTCTTGCTCTTCCGATACCTCAACTAGCACGTAAAAATGAGCGGCAAGTTCGGGAGAGACAAACTCTCTCTCTGGAAAAGAAACGACTTCATCAAGAATTTGTTCGGTAGCGATCGCAGATATTATAAAATTATCTACTCGAATCTTGCTTAAAACTTCTGTTTGCAAGTCGTCATCTAAATAGATTGTTTTGTCTGGCATTCGATCGCCCAGCCATTTTACCAAACTTGCTTGTGCCAATGCATTTAAATAAATTTGCCACTGATGCTCTTCATTTTTTGGGCGATTGCTTATTAGTCTGGCGCGATCGAAATCTTCTGGTTCGAGATCGATTGTTTCTGGCAGCAATAGTCTTAACTCTCGTGTATTTTTAAATAGATCGGTCACAGTTTAACCCCTTTGGTTTAAATAAATTGTTTTGGCATTTTGTGTGAGGTAGCGACGAATTTGTTGGGCATACAAACTTTGCAGGGAACGATGTTTTCCTGCTTTAATTTCTACTGCTGCTTCAGTAAAAATTTCTGCATCGGCAAATGCTTCGATTTGCTCGATTAATTGTTGAAGATAATCGGGTTGAGAGGGAATTTGAGTCAATCCCATTTTGACCGCTCGCTCTAGCATCTTGTTGAGGAGATGATGTATGTATAGCGAGCGAACTTGATTGAGAAGTTCTCCGGGATTTAGTACCCTTCTGGCGCGATCCCAATTAGTAAATCCTAACTGCGGCACCGTTTCTCTGAGAGACAGCCCCTGACAATAATACATTTGCAAGCCTAAAAGCAATTTTTGGGCAAAAGGGGCGTAGTTTTTGCTTTTCTCTAGGGTAAATAAGCGATTTTCAATTCCCTGTGCGATCGCTATCTCTAATGCTTGAGTCGATTGATGCTCGATAAATAGGATTAATTCTTGCCTTTCTATCTCTAAAATATTGAGATACTCACTTGGCAAGTCCGAGCGCGTTGTGTAAGTTTGAGTATCGGAATAATAAAATTCAAGCGGTTCGCGACAAGCCCAGACATCGTACTGTCGCAATTGTAAGGCTAATTTTTTTAGCAAAGCCAACAATTCAACTGAATTGTCCATTGCCATATTTCGCGCCTGTAAAAATAATTGCATTTCTTGCAACTGAGCATTTGATGGTTCTGGGCATTTGCCGAATCGTTGTTTTTGCTGCCGTCTATCTCGACGATAAACCGCATGAAAAACTTCTAATAAATAACGATCGCGCTCGCACAACATTTCTTTTTGTTTGAGTTTAACTCGATTTAACAACGCCCAATCACTCAAATGTTGAAAACCAAATTCTGATAAGAAGTGCTTGATTTCGCTATTTTGTTTCGCTTGAAGATAAACCCAATTATCTAAACTCACTTTCGGTCTAACATTGGGTTGATAAGTTTGCAATACTTTTACTGAAAAAAATGGATAATTGGTTATGTTGGCTTCACCACGATCGTTCCAAATTAGTTGTGTTTTTCCGTCTTCCGCGATAAAAATTAGTGTTTTTCCATCATCATTAAGAACAAACGGCAATAAATCACGATATGTAAATTGATTTTGGTTGCCAAAAAGATAGGCAAGCTTTTTGCAAGCTTTGAGAATTAGTTCGGAGATATAGCAGCGCAGACAAAGTCCAGCTTGGGCGTGTTGACTAGGCTCGATGCTAAGATTTTTAGCCTTAAAATAGGAAAACAGAACCGATTGTATAGTGTGATGTTCTATTGAAAAATCTGTTTTTTTGCCTTGTTCGCAAGCAAATTCTTTTTGAACAAATGCTTGCGCTAAAGGCACTATAGAAACTTGATATCCATCTCGATCGCTAGCACTATTAATTTGCCAAATGTGCCAGTATTTTGATAATTTTTCCATTTTGTCACTTTTATTTCTTGCCAAGATCGAGCGAATTTTAATTAAATTGCCGCATACTATAATTAGTAAATGTTAGTTTTCTGCGCTTATGCAATTTTTCAATTTGTGTTCGTGACAGGCTAAATAGTCAATCGTGTCCCATAATCTGAGCCAAACGATGCAAAGGAATAGTCTCCGCCATCCGATAACCAAAACAATGGCGTAAATCGTGAGGACTAACATCTTCAACCTCAGCAATTCGGGCATATTTATCAACTAAATATCCCAAGGCACGAGTAGTTATCATAGTTTTTGTTTTCAGAGAAACAAATAGCCAATTACCTGTTACCGTAGCAATATATTCTAACAACACCTTTTTAGCTGTCGCATTAAGAGGAATTTTTTGATACTTGTTTCGTTTGCCATAAACCTGTAGATAGCCACCACATTTTCTTAAATGAATATGCTTCACTTGAAGCCGACAAACCTTTGCTGCTCTCAAACCCGTATGAAACATTAAGATTATAATTGCCCTATCTCTAAATAAATTATGACTCGTGACTGCTGAGACAAGTGCCGATTTTTCCGCATCCGCGATGGTTATTCCTCTTGAGCCTGAAACCGAGTAATGATAACAACGGTTATAGAGCGATGTAGCACGACTTTACCCGGATCTCTGCAACGCCTATTTAAGATTCAAAACTTTATTAGTTCTTCTTTAAAGCATTACGCATTTACCAACACCTCTTTTTCCGTACAGATTAGTTCTAGTATGGTGTTTTTAATCGTTTCTGGCTCTGTTAAATATTTTCCATTGGGAGCTAGTATAATAAGACATAGTGCGATTCGTTCAGGCGAAACCAATAATGGGGATGCCTGGCTTCTGTTAAATAACCCAAAACGGGTAGAGTTTGCACTTTAATTTTTAACAGATGATAAGTTACTTTTCATCAAGGTGAAGGTGAAAACTAGGGTAGTTAACATAAAAAATGGATTTAATTTCTTGGGGTTCAATCTACGCCAATATAACGGCAAATTACTAATTAAACCCTAAAAAGAGAAAGTGCTGAAATTTTGTAAGGAATTAGGTAACACGGCGTTGCTGAATCAAGATATGAAAAGACTTGGAACAGGAACATCCCAAAATTTGAGATAGTAAGGATGCCAAATCTGAGGTGGCATCATTTTTGCCTTCGGCATCCGTGAATTAACAACCGAATCGAATGTTTTAACATTTCAAGAGATTTTGAATAGCACAAAGTCTTGCGATGCAGTCTTGCCAAGTAATGTCTAAGCCTTGTGTTCTCTCCCTCAACTCGTGTCATATAAGCGAAGCCGCCGCTTTCCAGCTCGAATGCATTCGAGCTGGAAAGCGGTTTTACTCACAATTTGCTCGTCATCACAAATAAAGTTTGGATAAACTTTCCAGCCATCTGTAACGTAGAAATAACATTGCCATTGGCTCACCTGATTCCATAAAGGTTGAAAAGTTTCTATATTGCGATCGCCTAAAACCCAAGCCAAAATACTTTGCTTCCAGTGATCTACCGCTGTCTTTCGCCAGATTTTATTTTTTTTGACCCAACAAAAGTTGCTAATTCATCCAACTCTCCCACTTGTGGAGTTGTATTTGGAGTGTAAGCGTCTGGAATGAGTGTCCCTACTTGTTTAATCCAAGTAATTATTGTGGTGTGATGTACCCCTTTTACTCTTTCGATCGCTCGCAAACCCATGCCATTAATATACATGAGAAGACATTTACGTTTGAATTCATAATTCGTAGCCTTTGTGTGGATTGTACTCGGTGATAAACTGACGATTGCACTCAACACAGATATAGTTTTGTTTTCCTTTGTTTTTACCGTTTTTACAAATATGAGTACCTTTACATTCGGGACATTGCATAAAGTTTCACTCGATCGCAGCAAAGATAGCGATCGATGTTTCCGAAGTTCGATCGCCTTGTTAAAATCATATCTTAATTCAGCAACGCCCTAAATTTTTTACTTAATAATTTTTTCAATTTCATGTAACTTTTCTTGCAATACTTGCTTTAGGGTTTTTAGATATGTAAGTTCTATTTGTTTGATGTTTACTTCTCGAATGCTTTGAACAAATTTATCCATTTTTAATGACTGTTTTGATGCAGTTTTGATGGAATTATTTTGAGCAATTAATTGCTTGACCAGCTTTTTTGTTTGAGAGAGCGAATATTTTTCATCGATAACTTGACGAGTATTACTACTTCTTATTTGTAGTGCTTTGTTTTCCTCTACCTTAAGCCGCTCTGCCGATAGCTTATCGAGTTCTCTTGCTTTACTGGCATCAAGCCCTTCTTCTCGAATAGTAGCTTTGAGGTCGGATGCAAGTTTGAGTAAAGGAAACACATTAGCATCGATTGAAGCTGGATTTAGCTGTAGCCCAAGAACTATCTCAAAAATATCTCGTTCTTCAAAATTTTTAAACTTTGCTTCCTCTAACCAAGATTGTTGGATTTCTCGCGAAGCAAGTTTTATCTCAGCAAGTTCTAAATTTTTGCGCTCGCGTTCCAATCGACTCATCGTTGTATTAAGAATGCGTGGAATCTCTTTTTTTCGCTCGACCAAATATGGATATTCGCTCAAAATTTCTGCTATCAAACATTCAGCTAAATCGAGCGGGTGTAAATTCTCTCGGTGTAATGTAGTTAAAAGTGCTTTTCTGCGAAGTTCGTTATCATCTATTTTTGCTTCGCTAGGAAGCATAACTGCTTTGATAGTCTTCCATCCTAAAGAGGAAGCCCCTCTCCAACGTCGTTCGCCATCAAACAGTAAATATTTGCAATCGGGCTGAGGGATTAAAATAATAGGAGTATGTTGCCCCTCTCTATTTAGGCTTTCAGCGATCGCTTGAATACTTGAGGCAGTCCAAGTTTGTCGGGGCTGCTTGGGATTTCGTTCGATTACGTCAATAGCAATTTCTTCAACTCCCTGCTTAGCACTTAATTCGGTTACTAATTCTTGAATTCTTGCTTCTAGAGCTTGCTTCTCTTCAATGTCGATACTATTAGCTCTTAGCTTGGTAATCTCTGCTTCTAATTCTTCAATTCGATCGTTAAGTCGATCGACTTTTTGAGCTTGGCTGGCTCCAGCAAAAGAGTTTCCGACAAAAGATTTTGAAAGAGCGGCTGTTTTTTTAGTCATAACTACTACTTATGCAAAAGCTCCACAAGTTTAGCAACAATTGGTTCGAAGTCTTTAAGTGCAGAATTGCCAGGACGGTAGAGGTGAATCGGTAATCCGCTGCCGCTAGCATTAATAAATTCATTAGAATTGCGAATCGGTCCAAAGCAATGAATACCAATTTGTTCCAATTGCTGGGGTAGAATTTTAACGATATTTCGGTGAGCTGCTACTCCAGTTAAGTCTACGCGCGATGGCACAAAGCCTAGTATTTCTGGTTTTGGTCTCAATCTCAAAGTTTGAATTTTATTGTAAAACCACTCAACCAAACCTCCTGCTCCATCAACTGCCTTATATTCACATTGAATGGGAACGATAACATGAGTGGCAGCAGTCAGAGCAACCAACCCCATTGGCTCTAAAGAAGCGGGATTGTCAAAAATAATGACATCAGATTTAAGTGGATAATCTTCTAAGCGATCGCGCAACAAATAGTAGCCTCGTTCGTGTAAAGTTACTTCTTTAATGCTTCGTTCTAAAGAAATGCCACCTTGAATTACATTAATACCAGTAATTTCATCCTGCCAAATAGGAGTTAAAGGGTAATCCCCACCAAAATCTTCGCTTAAAACATACGCTAAGGTTTGCTCTGGATGGGGGTTGTCTAGACCCGAAAATACTTTGAGCGAACCTTGGGGATCTAATTCGATAATGGTGACTGAATAACCTTTACTTCCTAACGCATAAGCTAAATGAGTTGCTAATGTTGTTTTCCCTGTTCCACCTGCATTCGATTTAATATCTAATCTAATTTGTCTAGTTGCTTTTTGATTTTTTTTCATAGTCTTTTTTGGAATAACGTTATTCCATAGCTGAAATTGAAGCGACATAAATTTTGGAATAACGTTATTCCATTATGTACCTGCTCATTAAGCTACAACGATCGATCTTAATTATTTTTACAAACAACTCCTTTAGAAAGAAAATTAGTCAGTAAACAAATACAAGCTTAAATTTTTGAGCATAACAAAAATACTGAGTGCAATTATTGACTAATCGTATCTAAGTGCCTTCTTCTTAGCTTTATCTCATCATCAGACATTCGACTCCGATATCTCAAATTTTTACCAATAGTTGATAGCGCAAGATTTTCACCCTCAATACCTGTTTGTCGTCACTTTTTGTGAACTTCTTGCCAAATCACCACGAGCAATTCTATCTTACTGCCCACAGATAGTATCATTAGACCTCCTGCAAAAGTCGTATAAAACTAGGTAGAATAACAAAAATCTAGAGTTTAATTAATGGCTTACGAACAAGTAAGGCTGCCAATTCTGAGGTGTCCTCAGAATTGGCTTTGGCAGCCGTAAAAAATTTAAAGCC
>JBOFLQ010000096.1:0-22750 GCA_051657945.1 Xenococcaceae cyanobacterium
TGCGGCTCTTCCGCGAAGTCTTGCTAGGGCTGGGTACAAGCCCCCGCCTATCTCCTTACGGTCTACAATTGGTGGCTCAACTGAATCCCCCACCCCTATCGCCTTCTGCCCTCTGCCCTCTGCCCTCTGCCTTCTTCAAAGATGCGCCAAATTTTTCGATCGCAAATAGTAGTCATCTCGGTTTGATTTTTGAGATTTATCTAAAAATTTTCTTTTTAATATAAATTCATATTCGCGTGGGCTACGCCCAATCGCGCCGAGTTTTTAAAGATGGTTCGACCAATTTTAAGACAGTACTAATTAATCTGTTGGGATCGACTGGTTTGGCAAGATGCCATTGAAATCCTGCTGCAAATGCTCGTTCTTGGTGTGCTTCTTCAGCGTAAGCAGTTAGTGCGATCGCTGGTATTTTACAAGCAGCTTGCCAATTTTCTGTCGTCGAGTTAGCTAAATCGACTGAAGATCTTCGAATTGAATTTAGCAAATTGTAGCCGTCAATATCGGGCATAGCAATATCGCTTAATAAAATATCGGGTGTAAACTCAGATAAAATTTGTATTGCTTCTAATCCCGATGAAACTGAAGTTACACTAGCGCCTTGCTGAGACAAAATAAAAGATATTAATTCCAGAGAATCTGCCTCGTCATCGACTACTAAAACACGAATGCCTGTTAAAATTTGGGCGGCGATCGCTTCGGTAGGAGTTAAGGAAGCAATCGATTTTTTAATGACAGGCAAGCTTACAGTAAAAGTTGTTCCCTGTCCAATCCCAGCACTTTCTGCAACAATTGTACCTCCATGCAATTCCACCAATTGACGGGCTAGTGTCAGCCCCAATCCCAACC
Organism: Xenococcaceae cyanobacterium; assembly: GCA_051657945.1. Lineage (GTDB taxonomy): Bacteria > Cyanobacteriota > Cyanobacteriia > Cyanobacteriales > Xenococcaceae > CAZJTL01. The sequence continues at coordinate 847 of JBOFLQ010000096.1, forward strand.
CACCGAAATGTCGCGTCGAACTGGTATCAGCTTGTCGAAAATAATCGAATACATGAGGTAAAAAGTCAGCTTCAATACCACATCCGTTGTCTTGAATCGTCAAGTTTATCAGATCGCCTATTGTTTCCAATCCAATCTGAATATGACCCTGTGGAGGCGTAAATTTAACGGCATTAGACAACAAATTCCAAACGATCTGCTGCAAGCGATCGCGATCGCCTCGAACTGTGCCAATTTTAGAATTAATTTGCAACTGAAGTGTCTGCGACTTGGCTTCTGAAGGTTGACGCGCTGTCTCGAGCGCTGCTTTAGTTATTTCGATTAAATCTACATCCCCACAATTGAGACTAATTTTGCCACTCAGCAGATTAGAGATATCGAGTAAATCATCGATCAGCTTAGCTTGCAGTTTGGCATTACGTTCGATCGTCGTTAAGGCGCGTTCGATGGTTTTAGCATCTAGCTGTTCGTCAAGCAACAGTTTTGACCAACCTAAAATGGGATTGAGCGGCGATCGAAGTTCGTGAGATAAAACTGCCAAAAATTCGTCTTTAATATTATTAGCAGCCTCTGCTATTTCTTTAGCTTGCTGTAAATCTTTATTCAATGCCAGCAATGCAGCAGTACGTTGTGCTACCTTTTCCTCTAACGAAGCATTTAATTCTTGAAGTTCCCGGTTTTGAGCAATCAATCGATCGTCTTGACGGTAGCGTCGCAATGCTTCCTGTACGGTTAACCATAAATCGGTGACATCCCATGGTTTAGCAATGTAGCGATATAAAGAAGCATGATTGACGGCATTACCTATCGATTGGACATCTGCCTGTCCAGTTAGCATGATTGTAATCGTTTTTGGATAGCGTTGATGGATGCGAGCGAGTAATTCCTCACCATTCACCCCTGGCAAAACTCGATCGCAAATCGCCACCGCTACTTCAGTACCATCTTTTTCTAATTCTGCCAGGCGATCGAGCGCTTGTGCGGCATTTTTCGCCGTAACAATCAGCGACTCCTCAGCAAATTTAAGTAATAGTTGCTCTTTTAAACTTTCCAGTACGAGCGCTTCGTCATCTACACAGAGAATTGCCAGAGCTTTTTTCGTTTCTTGTCGTTTTGAACGATCGAACATAGTTTTTCGTACCGATTGTCACCTTGTTTGACTTGCAAGTCAACAAGCCCGCAATTTTAACTATGCTTCAGTATAAATAGAGTCAAGCTGATTTAGTCTATTTCTTCAGGTAGATAAATCAGGACACCTTCTAGACTAAAGCTACCGTGTTTATCTGCGAATTTCTAATCATGCTTTTAACTTGGCATACTAAACTTAGTTTAAATAACATCAATTTAATATTACTGTGGAATTAAAATATGCTTTAGTTCATGAATGGCTAACTCCTCAAGCAACGGGAGGATCGGAATTAGTAGTGCGAGAAATACTCCAGCAGATCGATGCCGATCTTTACGCACTAATTGATTTTGAATCGACAAATCCCGATAGTTATTTATACACTCGCGCGATCGCCACGACATTTTTACAAAATTTTCCATGGGCAAAGCAAGGCGTACAAAAATATCTGCCTTTATTGCCACTGGCGATCGAACAACTAGATTTACGCGACTACGACATCGTACTTTCTTCGTCTCACTGCGTTGCCAAAGGAGTACTTACCAGTCCGCAGCAATTACATATTTGTTATTGTCACACTCCTATGCGCTACGCCTGGGATTTGACTTTCGACTATCTAGAAAGTAGCCGTTTGGGAAGTGGTTTAGCAGGTGGTTTTACCCGCTATTTATTACATCAATTGAGACAATGGGATGTTGTCACGGCCAATCGAGTCGATTATTTTATTGCCAACTCCCAACACACAAAAAGAAGAATTTGGCGTTGCTACCGACGCGAAGCAAAAGTAATCTATCCTCCCGTTAATGTCGATCGCTTTACATTTGAGACACAAAAAGAAGATTTTTATGTAACGGTCTCTCGTTTGGTTAGTTACAAAAAAGTAATTGCGATCGTCGAAGCTTTCAATCAATTGGGAAAACCACTAGTAGTTATTGGTGATGGTCCGCAAATAAAACAAATTCGTCAATTGGCAAAATCTAACGTGCAAATTTTGGGATTTCAGCCTCATAATGTAGTAGAAAAATACATGAGTAAAGCCAAAGCATTTGTTTATTCTGCTTGTGAAGATTTTGGCATTGCTTTGGTAGAAGCACAAGCTAGCGGTACTCCAGTAATCGCCTATCGAGGAGGTGGCGCACAAGAAACAGTAAGAGATATTCGTGAAGATAATGAAAAAGGAACTGGTTTGCTATTTTCTGACCAAAATTCACAAGCTTTAATCGAAGCTGTCCAAACTTTTGAAGAAATTCAAAGTAAAATCGATCCTCAAAACTGTCGCATGCAAGCTGTTAAATTTAGCCCGAAAATTTTTCAGGAGTCATATTTAGATTTTATACAAAGCTGTCTAAAAAATTTAAAATAGAAAATCGATCGACAAAACACGTTTTTGTTTTAGAAATTTCTACCAAAAATTAGTTTTTCAGCTTTACGATCGGGATATTGTGGTGTGATGTGAAGGAGTAAGATGACTATTAATAGCCAACTTGTCTCCGTCAAGTCCTTGCAAGGATTGATTAAACGAGGCGATCGCCTGTGGCATTCTCAAAATAAACCTAAAAGTTTATTATTGCAAAGGATCGACGGAAACTCGATCAAACGTCTGTTTGACGTTATTTTTTCTGCATTTGTTTTGATTTTTTTCTCTCCAATTTATCTTTTATTGGCGATTTTAATTGCAGTAAGTTCGCCCGGTCCAATTTTTTACGTGCAGCAAAGAATAGGTAGAAATTTCAAGCCGTTTCGCTGTATAAAATTTAGAACTATGGTGAACAATGCTGATGCAGTACTGCATGAAATGCTAGCCGATCCACAATTGGGGCAAGAATTTGAAAATAATTTTAAACTCAAAAAAGACCCCAGAATTACTTGGATCGGTAAGTTTTTACGCCATACCAGCCTTGATGAATTCCCCCAGTTTTGGAACGTTTTGATGGGCGATATGAGTGTTATTGGTCCTCGTCCTCTGGTGCCAGAAGAATTACACAAGTACGGAAATCGCATTGACAAGGTTTTGACAATTAGACCTGGAATTACTGGTTTGTGGCAAGTGTCGGGACGCAACGACATTCCCTATCCACAACGAATTCAAATTGATGTCTACTACGTCAACCATCATAGTTGGGCGATCGATCTGTCGATCGCCATTAAAACAATCGGCGTAGTCATTTTTCCTCGCAATAACGGCGCGTATTAAAGGGGTTAGGGGCAGAGGGCAACGGGCAGAGGGCAGAGGGCAGAGGGCAGAGGGCAGAGGGCAGAGGGACGGCGGATAAACTTTTCGGAGGACACCTCCGATTTTTCCGCCTCCAGAGGGCAGAAGGTAACAGCCGTTTTTTACTTCTTACTTCCCACCCGAACCACACTCCCCACACCCCCCCACACCTCCCACACTCCCCATACCTATTCCCTACTCCCTAACCCCTCTTTTCTTAAGCTAATTTATAGGTTAATTTGGGAGGAGCTTTATACAAATTTACAATTTGCTCTGGTAGTGATTTATTACACCAGAGACTTTTACGTATATATTGCTAAATCTGAGAAAAAAGAAAATCAAATATGACTCAAATTAAACGAGCGCTGATTACTGGCATTACCGGTCAAGATGGTTCTTATTTAAGTGAATTTTTGCTAGCAAAAGGATATGAAGTACACGGAATTATCCGTCGTACCTCTACATTTAACACTGACAGAATCGACCACATTTATGTAGATCCCCACAACGAACAAGCACGTTTATATCTTCATTACGGTGACTTGACTGACGGCACTACCTTGCGTCGCATCCTTGAAGAAGTTCAACCAATAGAAATTTACAATTTAGGCGCGCAATCTCACGTCAGAGTTAGTTTTGACTCTCCCGAATATACTGTCGATTCAGTAGGCATGGGAACATTGCGACTACTAGAAGCGATTCGCGATTATCAAAAGCGGACTGGAATTGAAGTACGCTTCTATCAAGCAGGTTCTTCGGAAATGTTTGGTTTAGTACAAGAAGTACCCCAAAAAGAAACTACACCTTTTTATCCACGCAGCCCTTACGCTTGCGCCAAAGTATACGCCCACTGGCAAACGGTAAACTACCGAGAATCGTACGATTTGTTTGCTTGTAACGGCATTCTCTTCAACCACGAATCGCCCCGTCGCGGCGAAACATTTGTGACTCGCAAGATTACCAGAGCAATTGCTCGCATCGTTGCCAAAAAGCAAGATAAACTCTATTTGGGAAATCTTGACTCTAAAAGAGATTGGGGCTACGCCAAAGACTATGTCGAGGCAATGTGGCTGATGTTACAAAAAGATAAACCAGATGATTACGTAATTGCTACAGGCGAAACCCACGAAATTAAAGAGTTTCTCGATATTGCTTTTAAATATGTCAATCTCGATTGGCAAGATTTTGTAGCGTTTGATGCTCGTTATTTACGTCCTGCTGAAGTAGATTTACTAATTGGCGATCCGACTAAAGCAAAACAACAGTTGGGTTGGAAACCATCCGTTACCTTTGAAGAATTAGTTCAACTAATGGTCGATGCAGATTTAGCGGCGTTGGGTATTTCCTCTCCACGCGGTGCGGCGATCGAACCACTTACCTATGACAACGCTTATGTTCGTCAGCAGTTGGCTACTATGGTAGATTAAGTTGAGTTAGGAATTAGGGATTAGGGTAATAACAATTTTCTACGACCTATTACCACGATCGATAATTACTTCCCTAATTCCTATAAACTTTTTGAATAAGATAATAGTTACTAACAATCAATCAATAAATAGATTTAGCCTCGATCGAGCGCGCCAAAATCGGCAATAAATTAGGACAAAAGCAATAATCAAGAGCAAGAACAATGCTAAATTTAAGCGATAAAAAGATTCTGGTTACTGGCGGAGCTGGGTTTTTAGGCAAACAAGTAATAGAACAGCTTACTGAAGCTGGAGCTAATCGAGATAAAATTACAGTACCTCGATCGCGCGACCTCGACTTGCGATCGTTAGAAAATTGTCAAAAAGCCGTTGCTAACCAAGATATTGTCATTCACTTGGCGGCACATGTTGGCGGTATCGGTTTGAATCGCGAAAAACCTGCCGAATTGTTTTACGATAATCTCATGATGGGCGCTCAACTAATTCATGCTGCCTATCAAAATAATGTAGAAAAATTCGTTTGCGTTGGAACGATTTGCGCTTATCCTAAGTTTACGCCCGTACCTTTTCAAGAGGACGACCTTTGGAATGGCTATCCTGAAGAAACAAACGCACCTTATGGCATTGCCAAAAAAGCTTTGTTGGTACAATTGCAATCCTATCGCCAACAATATAATTTTAGTGGAGTTTATTTACTGCCTGTTAACTTATACGGGCCAGAAGATAACTTCAATCCCAATAGTTCTCACGTTATTCCCGCGTTGATTAGAAAGGTACACGAAGCCCAGCAACGGGGAGATAAGACGCTTCCTGTTTGGGGCGATGGTAGTCCTACTCGCGAATTCCTCTATTCGACAGATGCAGCGCGGGGTATTGTCATGGCGACACAAAAATATGACGAACCCGATCCTGTTAATTTAGGAACTAACCACGAAATTTCGATTAAAGATTTAGTAGAAACGATCTGCGAATTAATGGGATTTGAAGGAGAAATTGTTTGGGAAACCGATAAACCTAACGGTCAACCTCGTCGCTGTTTGGATACCACTAGAGCCAAAGAAAAATTTGGTTTTATCGCTCAAATTGAGTTCAAACAAGGCTTAAAAAATACGATCGACTGGTATCGACAAAACGCCAACTAAACAGTTAATAATTTTGATGTATTAAGGGATAGGATATTGCCTTTTTTCATTTTCCATAATATACCTTTAAAAAGCAGATTACAGCTAATTACTAAATTAGCCAACCAAAGGACAAAATCATGGCAAAAATTTCAATACCCGACTTAAATCCAGCAATTCCATATTTAAGACATTTATCTGAAGGTGAATTAAAAATAACTGGTGGCTCTAAAGATGAAAATGACGGAGGTTGTTCTAGATTGAGGCACGTTTACGACGACAAAAAAGGTAAAAAAAATAAAGATTAATTCATAGTTCAAAAATTTAAGTTTGAGTTCGATCGTGTTTGGAAGTTATTTTAAACGCCAAAAGCAGCAATGATAGACGATCGCGATCGCCTCAATATTTTGAACCAAGAAGCCTATTCAATTATTCGCTTGGCGAAATTAAATGCTAGTTTTGCCACTACTAGCGATCGAGCTATTAAAAAATGTTTTTAATAGCTCGGCGAACTAAAATTGCTTCAAAGCCAACTTCAATTTCTTAGCAACAGTTTTGTTTTTCATAATATATTTTTAAGAAGCGGCATCCAAAACAAGATTATAGCTAGTTACTAAATTAGCCAACCAAAGGACAAGATTATGGCAAAAATTTCAATATCCGAGTTAAATCCAGCAACTCCAAACTTTAGAGAATTATCTGAAGGCGAATTGAAAATAACTGGTGGAGGTAAAGATGAATATGACGGAGGTAGTTCTCAATTAAGACACGTCTACGACGACAAAAAAGGTAAAAAAAAGTAGGTTTAGTACAAATCTTGACTTTGATTTCTGGCAAAAGCTTGCTGCCGCTCTGTCGATCGTTGTTCGGTTCGTTGACGAATTACTTTTGCTGGTACTCCTACCGCGATCGAATAGGGAGGAATATCTTTAGTGACGACCGCTCCCGCACCAATGACGCTTCCTTTGCCAATGGTAACCCCATCGAGAACTCTCACTCCAGTACCAAGCCAACAATCATCTTCAATGATAATTCCTTCGAGGGTATATCCTTGTTCTCGAATCGGGATGGTGGGGTCGGCAAAAACGTGATTTTGAGCGTAAATCGAACAGTGAGAGGCAATCAGACAATCTTGACCAATTTTAATCTTACTAAAGCTAGATACGCTGGTGAAAGAACCGATAATAGTATTTGCGCCTACTTCGATCGAGGCTCCTTTAGCCGCCGTTATAATAGTGCGGGTATTAATGTATGCTCCTTCGCCTAATTCGAGCTTGCTGTTTTTTTCGGAGACGATAATACGATTATCTCGTTCGATAAAGACGCGATCGCTAATTTTTAATTGAGTTCCTGGTTCTACAAGTAGTTCGACATTTTCACAGATAACTGCTTCTTTCCCAATTTCAATATGTTTTGCGCCTTTAAAGTAAACGCCTCGATCGATTTTGACAGAACGTCCTAGCTTGGCAAAGATAGCAGGATAAGTTAATCTTCTAAGTTTTATACCAACCGCTAGAGGAATTCCTCGAAACAAAAAGGCGATCGCCCCAGTTTTGATTCGATCCCACTGTAAACGAGAACTAGAAAATGTTTCAATATTCATAACTTATAAACTACGCTTAATTTGCTTACCAATCGTTTTTTTATTATTTGTAACTACAGATATCATGAGATTTTTAATAGTTCGATCGCGTCTGTCATAATGTATATATTTAATATTTTCAAATGTCAGTAATTTATTTTGAAAAAAATAAGATTGACAAAAAATTCATTACAACTTTTCTAGTAAAGCTATTGATTTTTAGTTATGTATCGAGCAACTTTGAAACAATTTCAACAATGTTATGGTCTAAAATTGTTTAATGGTCAAGATTGTAATTTTTTAAACAATACTTAAAAAATTACTGTTTAGTTATTTGTTAATATTCTATCTTATCGATTGAAATTTGCGATCGATACTTGTGTATTGAAAAAAATTGCGATCGCCCAATAGTAATTCACAACTAACTTAGTCTAAAGCTAATTGCAAAGCGGTCGAGCTATTAAAACATTTTTTAATAGCTCGACCAACTAAAATTGCTCCAAAGCCAACTTCAACTGTTTGGCTACAGTTTTGACAAAAGGTTTTTCTAAAAGGGAAAAATGATTGCCGGGAACGTCGTAAATTTCTACCCCCGCACCTGCTAAACTACCCCAACCCAACTGTTCGTCAATTTCATAACCGACACCGCCAAGCCATTCATTAGCTCGCAATAAGGTAATTTTACCAGGGTAAGGTTTTGGCTGATAGTTTTTGGACGCTTGCACATTTCTTTCTTCGATATAAATATTTTGCAGTGACAGAGGTAAAGAAAGACCTGTTGTTTTAAATACCCAAACGCCCATCTTCTGAACTTTAAATTGAAACTCGTCACTCAGCCAGCGTTTCCAATCCAGTATTTTTTCGATTACATATTGATGTTTCTTCTGCAAGATATTATCAAAATGCATTTTAAGTCTTTGCGAAAGTGGTAAGCGGCGGTAGCAATTAGGGCCACGACAGTCGAAAAAGACTAGTTTTCGTACTTCTTGTCCTTGTTGGTGAAGTTGTTGCGCCATTTCGTATGCCAATTGACCGCCGAATGAGTAGCCGCCGAGAAAATAAGGCCCTTCTGGTTGAATCTTGCGAATCTGTTGGATATAATAGGCTGCCATTTCTTCAACGTCGGTCAAAATTTTGGTTTCTCCTGCCAATCCTTGAGGTTGAATGCCGTAAACAGGTCGATCGGCATCGAGATTGTTGGCTAAATCTCGGTAAACTAACAAACTCGTACCTCTGGCGTGTAATAAGAATAGAGGTGGTTTAGAACCGTTGGGCTGAATGGGTATTAGAGACGATCGGGAAGTTGAAACTTCTTCTTGCTGGAGATGAGTAGCTAGTTGTTCGATCGTCGGTGCTTGGAATAAGGTTGCTAGAGGAAGTTTTTGTTGGAATGCTTTTTCGATTTTGGTAAATAATCTGACGGCAACAAAAGAACTACCCCCCAATTCAAAGAAGTTATCGCGAACGCTTACATGATTGACGTTTAAGATTTCCGACCAAATTTGTGCTAGTTTTTCTTCTGTTTCGGTGCGAGGTGCGACGAAACTATTTTCGTTTGTAGTTATTTCTCGGCGTTTTTGCGAATTTATTAATTGCAAGACTCGATCGAGATCGGATAATTCTGTAACGATGCGATCGAATAGTTCGGCTTTGGATTTAATTGGTACGGGAATGTTTGAATTATCTGTTTTGGTTGGCTTGTCCGTTGTACTCTCATCGGCTGTTTTTTGCGGATTGTAGCTTAGTTGGGCGAGATATTGGGCTGGAAACTGAAATAGCAACTTTTCTTGCTGTTGCTGCTTAAATTCCGCGCCGACGCTGTTGAGAAAATCTTGGGCTGGTTGATTTTTTGCGGTGGGTAGGTAAGGAACATTAACTAAATTTAAGTTGCGATCGCTGGCAATTTTTCCGAGTGTTGCTAGCATTTGATGTTCTACACCCCGTCCGAGTACCCGACAACTGAGTAGGAAGGTATCGACGACGATCGCGTCTGTTTCTTGTTTGTAGAGGATAAAACCAACTAAGCCGTAATCACCAAAACGATCTTTAACTTCGATCGCTCTAGCTTCTAGTTCTCCAGATTGACAGAGTTGTTGAATTTCGCTTTCTGTACGTCGGATCGTAGTTGCGTTGAATTGGTTGGTGCGTTGGGTTAGTTGTGCTACCCTGGCTAGTTGCTCGGATGTTACTTCGTTGATGTCAATTTCTAATTGCAATCCTGCCAAGAAATCGTTAAAGGTAAGCGCATCTTGACGCAACTTTTCGCGTTGCACGTTTTGTTGGTATAGTTCGGTACGTTTTTTGTCTTCGCTGGTAACTTTTAGGCGATCGAATGCCCAGGTGTGAGCGATAAATTGTTCGATCGCGTCTTCTTCATGAGGGATTTGTAGGGTTAAAACTTGCGGACAATTTGCTCTGACTTCAGCACATTCAACTGGGTTGTCATCGATAAAGATGAAACTATCGAGTCCTAAATTTAACTCTTGCGCTAGAGATTTAAGATTTTCTGATTTAGTTTGCCAATTAATGCGCCAACAAACGAGGCGATCGAGGCTTAAAGGCATGTCCGATCGCTGTTGAAAAACTTTCATAACGTCTTCTTCGACGTTTTTGCTACACATAGATAGCAGAATGCCAGCTTCTTGTTGCTGAATCAGCATTTGTTGGAATTTTGCTAGCGCGGGATTAATAACAATTCCTTCTGCACCAACTTCTCCACAAACGCCTTTCCATAGGGTATTGTCGCAGTCAAGTACGATTACTTTATAGGGAGCGCTTTTTATGGCAAAAAGTTTGCGAGCGATCGTAGTTCCCAGGGCGCAGAAGTAAGTAGGTGTATAGGGAATGTGTCCGATTTCGTTACTTTGTGCGTCGTAATAATCTTCAACTGGATAAGTTGTTGTGAGTTCGTTACTGCTGACGAGATAAATACCGCTAACGTTAGCTAATTCGTCGCTTAGCAATTGTTCCATTTCTTCTGCTAACGCAACATAATCGCTCAAAAACTGGGGAGAGGCGGGACAAATTCCAACTAAATGGGGAATGCTCGATCGCTGTGCTGCGGCTTTGAGGATGTTAATTAAGTCGCGAACATTTGGTTCGATTTTCGATCGAATCGCTTCTATAGTATTTAATTCTTGTGCTGAATCGCCTTCGTATCTGAGCCAGTCTTCAAAGTTAACCAGGATAATATTAATCCCTTCTTTGTTAGCAGATAACTCAGAATTGGGGTCTAATAGTTGTTGGAAAACTTGGTTGTATGGGGCAAATTCAATTTTTGAAGGAAGTTCTAATTCTTTAAACCAAAAGTCGAGAGATTCTTCGATCGGTTCGCAAGTAAAAGTAGCAGCGATCGCGATTTTTTGTTTGTATTCTCTAGCTCTAGCTTGTTTTGCTTGACGTTCTAATTCTGGTGCGATCGAAAAATCGGCTAACTTGGTTTCTGGTTGCGCTACCAATTTTTCTAATACTGTTTGATAGGAAGCAATTAAATGTTCGATCGTGGTTGCTTCAAAAATATCGGTATTGTATTCGCAATTGAGAATGGTTTGTTCTTCTTCTTCAGTAACGATAAATCTCAGATCGAGTAATGCTGAATCTCGATCTTCAATGCTAGTAGCACTAGCCGACAAATCGTCACAACTAAAAGATTCGCTCGGAAAATTTTGCAATAGTAGCGCTACATTATAAATTGGATTGCCAGTTTGGCGATCGGGGTTGAGTGCTTCAACTATTTTTTCGAAAGGACAATCTTGGTTGGCATAGGCTTCCAGTACGGTTTTGCCGACTTGTTGCAAAAATTCCGATCCAGATCGATCGCCACAAATTTGCGATCTCCTTTCGGTCGTGCTTCGCAATCGCAAAGCTAAAAAGTTAATAAAACAACCGATAAGATTTTGAGTTTCGGGGCGATTTCTACCTGCCAATACCGTACCGATAACAATATCGTCAGCTTTCGTCCACTCGAACATGACAATCTTCAGGGCTGCTAGCATGGTAGCAAACAGGGTGACTCCCTGAGTGCGACTGAAGGCGTTTAAATTTGCCACCAATTCGTTAGGTAGCGCTACCTTAGATATTGCGCCGCGAGATGATGCTAATTCAGGGCGAGGGCGATCTGTGGGTAAATCTAAATATGGTGGCGCGCCCGTTAAATGCTTTTGCCAATAGCTCAGTTGAGTTTCTAGTAATTCCCCTGCAACTTGCTGTTGTTGCCAGTTAGCAAAATCTGCGTACTGAATTGGTAATTCTGGTAGAGGAGAGGGTGCATTAGCGGCGAAGGCTCGATATATTTCCGAGAGTTCGCGAACCATAATTCCCTGCGACCAACCGTCAGCAACGATATGATGTACGGTTAAGATTAACAGGTGTTCTCGTGCCGATAATTCGAGTAATTTGGCTCTGATGAGTAGCCCTTTTTCTAGATCGAAAGGTTGGGCTATCGCCTCGTCAATTAGTTTTTGAACTTCAACTTCTTGTTGTTGAGTTGGTAGTTGCTTGAGATCGATAACTGGAATTTGCAAATCTATTTCTCTGGAAATAATTTGCACTGGTTGTCCGTCTCTTTCTTCAAAAGTAGTGCGTAAAATTTCGTGACGAGCGACAATTTCCTTAAGACTGTTTTCTAAAATTTGGCGATCGAGTATTCCTTGGAAACGAATCGCTTTACCCATGTTATAGGCGGCGCTATCTGGTTCGAGTTGATGCAGCAGCCACATTCTTTGTTGGGAGAAAGATAGAGTAAAAACATTGGGTTGCGTCGCTTTTTCCTGAAGTAATTGGGCGACTAAATTGCGTTTTTGTTTTTGCTCGCTTAAAAGTCGATCGAGCAAACTATCTATTTCGCGATCGCCCAACTTTTCAATCCGCTTTAATAATCTGTTGGCATTTCCCCAACTAACAGGCGCGATTGCCTCAATTTGATTTTGTAATTGTTGCTGGTTGTTTAGTTTGCCTAATGTTTCTGGATCTTTTTGTTGCAGCAGTGCGGCTAATTCGGCAACCGTTGGCGCTTGAAAGAGGGTAACAAATTCAATGTTAGTAGCGATTTTCTCTTGCAATTTGTTGATTAAAATTGCCGCTTTGATTGAATCGCCACCGAGTTGTAAAAAGTTATCATCGATGCCGATCGCCTTGACTCCTAATACTTCTTGCCAAATGCTGACGAGAATATTTTCTAACTCGTTTCTGGGAGAAGTTTGTTTGGCAGTTGCTAATGCTTTTGGTGCGGCCAATTTAGTGCGATCGATCGCGCCCGATTCAGTTAAAGGTATTTCTGCGAGTACTTTCAACTTACAATGAATCAATGTGCCAAAGCGATCGCGTATCTCTAATTCTGGTAACTCGGCGATCGATTCGTTTTTAATCGTCACATAAGCAGATAAACTTTGAGTTGCTAAAAATTCTGGCTCTACCTGACTTCGTAAGTAAGAATTGTTTCCATCCAAACCGACAATTAAATTATTGCTATCGAGATGCAATCCAGCTAACAAGGAATTTAAACCCTGTTTATTTAAAATCGTATAGTATCCGCGAGCGCGAGACACATCTCTCATTTGGTAATTGCGGTTTAAACCTACTTCTTCCCAAATGCTCCAAGCAAAGCTATAGCTTCGCAATGAATTATTTCTTTGATAGTGCGAAAAAGAATCTAGAAAACGATTAGCCGCCGCATAAGCACCCATGCGATAAGTACCGAAGATGCTCGATACCGAAGAAAAGTTGATGAATACTGCATCTTGTTTGTCTTTAATTAGTTGATGCAATACCCACGTCCCCAAAACCTTTGGACGTAGCATTTTCGTCATGGTTTCGGCTGTTTCTTCGGTCAATAAATATTCTTGCGTTACCCTTGCTAAATGTACGACTCCATCTAATTCGCAATTCCAATTAGATGATGCTCGATCGACGATCGTATTTAATTTAGTTAAGTCGCAAATATCGACAACTTCGTAAGCAATTTCGCCTTCAAATTCTTCTAATTCGCGATAAGCTTTAATTCTTCTTGAAACTGCATCTTCTCGTTGCAAATATTCTTCCCATGTATGTTTGGGCGGTAGGGCTGTTCTTCCTACCAACAACAAGCGAGCTTGATAATGTTGTAGGAGATACTTAGCAATCTCTATGCCAATTTCTCCCAAACCTCCGCTGAGCAAATACATTCCACCGCGCTTAAAAGGCATCTCCTGTTTGGTTTCTTGAGGTAGATGGGCTTTAACTAGGCGAGGGATGAATCGCTCTCCTTTATAATAAGCAACTTCTTGTTCTAATTGAACTACTTGTAACTCTTTAAGAATTCGATCGCCATCATCTTCAATATTTTCTGATGATAAGTCGAGATGTCGGCAATCTATCCAGGGCATTTCTTGGGGAATTGTTTTTACCAAACCAAGAATGGGCGCTTTTTCAGTTGCGATCGCCCGTTCCTTTGAAGTAGGTTGACTGTTGCTGGAAACTACTTGAAGACGTAATTTACGATTGCTATTTTTTCCAATCTCACAAAGGGCTTGCACTAAAAACAGCAAACTATAAATACCTTTTTCCTGAGCTGCTTCTAACTCTTCTATACTAGTAATTTCGGCTATTTCTCGATCGTACGTCCACAAATGCACGATGCGATCGATGGATAAATTTCTTCGGGTTACTTCCTCTATCAGTTGTTGATAATCTTGGGGATTGGTTGGATTTATCTTGTAGCGATCGCCGTTTAGTCGAGCAAAACCTTCGCCCATTTCCACTTTAATGTACGATCGTTCGTTCTTTTTTAATTCACTACATAAATATTCTCCCAATCCCAAAGAGTCTGAAAATACTAACGTCAATCCTTCAATAGATTGGCGATCGTGGATAACTGCTTCTTTGCGTCGCCAAATCTTACGATAAAACCAGTCTGGTATTGTATTTTCATTTTCTAATAGGCGATCGATGTCTTTGACTATTTCCTCAAATTCACCTGCTTGGAAACGCTCTACCAATTGACTTCTTTGAATCTTACCGATCGCCGTTTTGGGAATAATTTCTTTGGCAACTGGAATCAAATACGATGCAGAAATACCAATTTGACGAACAATTTTCGTTTGTATTTGTTTGATTAACTCGACTTTGCGATCGCAATCGGTTATTGCAGTATGAAAGAAAATTACTAAGCGATCGGTATCTTTCCCCGCATTTCGTAGCGCACAAGCGGCGGTGTAAGATACTTCTACTCCCTCAACTTCCTCCACTACTGCTTCTATTTCATGACTGTAGTGGTTGAGTCCGTTAATAATAATAATATCTTTTTCCCGACCTGTAACAGTCAAACGCCCTTGACGAATAAACCCTAAATCTCCAGTTTTCAGCCAGCCATCTTCTGTAAATGCCTCTCGATTTAATTCTGGATTTTGGTAGTAGCTGCTGACGATCGCCCCTCCTTTAATTTGCAGACTACCGACTGTTTCTTCTGAAACTACTCGTCTAAGTTCGTCAACAATTCGCATACTCAAACCAGGAGTCGGCGCACCCACTTCAACGTAGGAGTCGTCATCAGATAATTCTAATAAATATCTGTGGGAAAAAGTCACGGCGGCACAGGTTTCTGACATCCCCCAAGCCGAATGCATTACTGTAGGGGTTAGTCCGTGGGGAGTTAACAATTCGGCAAATCTTTTCGCTGTTTTCGGTACGATCGCTTCTGCTACACTAAGCATCGACTTAAGTGAAGATAAATCCCACTGACGCTGTTTAATCTCGTCGGCGCGATCGTTAATTAAACCGAGGGCGAAATTAGGACACCAAGCATAGGTAACTCGATATTGTTCGATCCAGTCTAATAATCTGAGTGGATCTTGCAAGAAAAGCTCGGCGGGTGCGTGTATTTGTTGCGAACCGACATAGATATCCCGAATCGAACAGCGTACTAAACTACCGACATGATCGAGGCGCAACCAATTTAGAGAGATATCCTCTTTGGTAAAATTATTAAATTGAGCGCTAGCAGAAATGTTAGTAATAATATTGCCGTGAGTTAGCATTACTCCTTTAGGCGTACCCGTACTACCAGAAGTTAACAACAGCAAAGCTAAATCTTCAGATCGCGCCTGATAGTAATCTTTTACACCCTGACACTGACGCAAATTATCGACTGTTTTAATGGGAAAATTTTCTAGATCTAAGCGATCGACTAAGTTAGATATTTGAGGAGCAAGACTGTTAGAAGTTAAAACCAGAGGATTCTCTAATTTTTCCCAAGCATTGACTAGCTTCTTGGCATAGCTATTACATGGCTCATAGTTTGAGGCGATCGAAATGGGAACGGGAACAAATCCCCCTAAAATACACGCCCAAAAAGCTTCAATAAAATCTCGATTGTGCTCTAGTTGCAAAATAACTTTGTCTTGTGGCTTTAAACCAAGATTTTGCAAACTGGCTAATATTTTTGATGCTGTTTCTAGTAATTCCGCATAACTCTGGCTTATTTGCGAACCATCGCCACCGATATAAATAATTCCTTTGGCTTCGTCTTGCTTGGCTGCTTTTAATAAAACTTCGGCTAAATTTTGAGGTGCATCTGCGGCTAATTGTAGCGATTTGCCATGACAGATTGCTGGTTTCTTTTTTTCAGTAGATTCGGAGTCGATCGATTTTAATACTTGCTTGGTTGGCTCGATCGATCGGTTTCGATCCTTTTGCCAATTCGTTAGTAGATCGGCAAGATGCAGGTTAGATAGCTTGTCAGTATCTTCTCTAACTATTACTGCCGCTCGCTCGATTTCTTCGATCGAATTTAATTTTTCCTCCCAGTCTCGTATTAATTCTGAGTCGATAACCTCTAAACTCATTAATTTCTGTTCGTCTATTTCGCCCGTATCGGTAAGCGGTAAGTTGCTAACTGGTACGTATGCTTTTGGTAGCACAGATTCTGGAATATATTCTCGCAAACAAGATTGTAGTTGCTCTGGCGCAAAGGAATTAGCAGAAACTACATATGCTATTAATTCTCGATCGCCACTTTTTGTTTCTTTTAGTAATAACTTACAGTCTTTTACTGAAGCTTCTCTAAGCAATATAGATTCGATTCGATCGAATAATAAATGCAAATCGCGCTCGAACTTTTTCTCTTTTGTGCGTAAAGGAGATTGTGCCTGCGATCGATTCAATAATTTTTCTAATTTAGAAAAATTCACATCTAGCTTTTCAGTGGTTTTCTTTGGCTGATTCATAATCTTTTAATTTGTCTTTCAACAAAATCAAGCATTAAAGTCAAGCGCAACTATTATTTTAAGTTACTACAAAAAGTGCCTTACTTTAATAATTTAATATTTTTGCTTGTGTTAAAACCTTTTCTAATACATATGAAGCTATCTAGAATTGGCTTTAACGATAATAACGACTTAAAGCCGATACGCATTAATTATCAATATAACACTAGTAGGCTAATAATTACAATAATTGATTACTTAGCCACTTAATTAACAGCCAAAAACTTGGTTTTAAAATAATTATTCCGACAAGATTTTCTTTCCCGATAATTTTAATTAGCACAAATTATGACAATTTGTCTATAAATTTTCAAAACTATTGTAAAAATTGTTGCGCTCGAAGAAAAGTTGTTAAAGTTACAAAAAAAATATTTAATGAGAATATGAGCAAATAACCATCCACTCATTAAGAAATTAAATTAAATATTGTTTGGTGAAAGATAATGATTATGTGACCAACTCATGTTTGTAAAGCTTTTTGCAATCGATCCCAAACATTTTCAAAAGTGCGTTTGAGTTGAGTTTTCCTTTCCCAAGTTTGAAACGCTCGCTCGTACTCTTCTCCCTGACGTTGATATGTCTTCCAAGCCGTATTGACAAGTACTACTCCCCAAATTAGCAGAATATAGAGCGACCAAGAAAGAGTACCGCCTGTAAGCAGGTTAATCGACACGAAAAAACTATTAACAAGCAAATACTTAAAAGATTTTTGCTTGAGCCTGTGTTGGCGAAAAAGGTCGAAATCCTGACGTTTTTGTTGTACTTGCTGCCTAGTGTGCCATTCTTTTTCTGCTGCTTCTAGAGATTCTCGATCGATACCCAATTCATCAGCTATTTCTTGAAGATGCTGACGAGAGACGAGTTCGTCATCAGTTTGACGGGCGATCGCCAATTGAAGAATTTGCTGCATCTGTTCTTGGTTAAAGAATTCGGGCGACTGACTTGTAGGAGCTGACATAGACCGCAAAACAACGCTACTTTCATTATGCCCGAATTTTTCAATTACCAAACCGTAATGACTGGGGCGGTTTTTACTGTAAGAATAGGGATTAATTTACAAGCAATATATCGTTACAATTTTTTTCATAAACAAAAGTGTAACATTGCTGCCGATTGCATGGGAGGTTACCCGAATGAACGGCAATATTAAGGTTGGGAATTTATTTGGTATTCCCTTTTTTGTCAATCCATCTTGGTTTTTTGTTCTGGGTTTAGTAACTTTGAGTTATGGAGCAGAACTAAGTCAATTTCCACAATTAAATGGTGTTGCGCCTTGGTTGTTGGGATTTGTTGCTGCCCTATTGTTGTTTGCCTCTGTTCTAGCACACGAACTAGGTCATAGTTTTGTCGCTTTGTCACAGGGAATCGAAGTTAAATCGATTACTTTATTTATTTTTGGTGGATTGGCTCAGTTAGAGAAAGAATCTGACACGCCATTAAAAGCATTTTTAGTGGCGATCGCTGGCCCTTTAGTTAGTTTTTTGTTATTTTTTATACTCAGTATTATTGGCATTAATTCATCGCTAAGCGCGCCTCTAGCTGCGGTAGTTTCTCTACTTGCTTCGATTAATCTCGTTTTAGCTTTATTCAATCTTATTCCTGGGTTACCTCTCGACGGTGGTAATATTCTTAAAGCAGCAGTTTGGCAGATTACTGGCAACCCCAATCAAGGTATTATTTTTGCTAGTCGTGTCGGTCAACTGTTTGGTTGGTTGGCGGTAACGGTGGGAATTTTGGGTGTTTTTCGCATACTGCCATTCGGTAGTATCTGGACGTTGTTAATTGGCGGGTTTTTGCTGCAAAATGCTGGCTTTTCCGCCCAGTATGCCAAAGTACAAGAGAAATTAAGCGCATTTACTGCAAGTGATGCCGTAAGCAGAGAAAATCCACTCGTTTCGAGCAGTCTAACTTTAAGAGAATTTGCCAATAATTACGTCATCGGACAAGATAAATGGCAAAAATTTCTAGCGATCGATGAAGCAGGAAAACTAGTCGGCGCGATCGCCCCTGACGATCTCAGACAAATTCCCACCTCGAAATGGACGGAATTTTTAGTTAAAGAATTGCTGCAACCAGTTGCTGCTAATACAATTGTTTCTGCCGATTTATCTTTAATAGAAGTAGTAAAATTAATCGAGACTCAGAATTTACAGCAATTAATTGTAGTTCGCAACGATGGCGTACTAGTTGGTTTGCTAGAAAAAGCTGCGATCGTCAATTTACTTCAACAGAAAGGAAACGAAGTTCGAGCGACGAAGTTCGAAGTTCAGAGTTAGATTTGGTTATGGAAATTCCTCGTTTGCATCCAGATACGATCGAAGAAGTAAAACAGAAAGTTAATATCGTTGACATCATTTCGGAGCGTGTTGTTTTACGTAAACGAGGAAGGGATTTTGTAGGACTTTGTCCTTTTCACGACGAGAAAACTGGTAGTTTTAGCGTTAGTCCCACTAAACAGCTATATTATTGCTTCGGTTGTGGTGCGGGAGGAGATGCGGTTAAATTTTTAATGGAGTTGGGAAAGCAGTCTTTTACTGAGGCTGTTTTCGATCTAGCTACACGTTATCAAGTTCCGATTAAAACTCTCGAACCGCAGCAGCGACAAGAAATTCAGCGTCAAATTTCAGTTCGAGAACAACTTTACGAGATTTTGGCAGTTGCAGCAAATTTTTACGAACATGCTTTGCATCAACCTCAAGGAGAAGTAGCTCTCAATTATCTTAAAGTAGAAAGAGGGTTGAGCGAAGCAACGATCGCCCAGTGGAATTTGGGTTACGCGCCAGCAGGTTGGGAAACGCTATATCGATATTTAGTTGAAATCAAACTTTTTCCACTTCAAGCAGTGGAAACGGCTGGGTTAATTCAGAAACGAAAAACAGGACAAGGCTATTACGATCGCTTTCGCGATCGCGTATCGATTCCCATTTGTGACGTGCAGGGAAGAGTCATCGGTTTTGGCACTAGAAGTTTAGGAGACGCGCAACCAAAATATCTCAATTCTCCAGAAACACCTTTATTTGAAAAAGGAAAAACTTTATTTTCCTTAAATAAAGCGCGTCAAAGTATTTCGCAACAAGATTGCGCCCTGGTTGTCGAGGGCTATTTTGACGCTATTTCACTACATGCGGCTGGTATAAAAAACGTTGTTGCATCTCAGGGAACGGCTTTAAGCCAAGCACAAGTAACCCAACTGTTGCGCTATACTGACTCAAAACGAATCATTTTTAACTTCGATGCCGATAATGCTGGTGTGACAGCTACTCAAAGAGCGATCGGCGAAATCGAAACGATGATTTATTCGGGACAAGTGCAACTGCGAATACTCAACCTTCCCGATGGCAAAGATGCGGATGAGTTTCTGAAAAATCCCGAATTAGAAGATTCTGTCGAAAGATATCGAGAACTAATCGAAAATGCGCCGTTGTGGTTGGATTGGCAGATCGATCGCCTCGTTTGTGGTGAAAACCTCAAGCAAGCCGATCGCGTCCAACAGGTGGCGCAAAAAATGGTAAAAATTCTCTACCAGATACAAGATCCAAATCAACGCAATTATTACCTTGCTTATTGTGCAGAATTAATTTCTGGTGGGGATTCTCGTTTAGTACCGAGTAATATTGCTTCTTTAAAGGCGCAATTAAAAAAACCCAAAACAAAAATTCAAACGGCAAAAACCAAACATTTAGAGATGTTTAATGAAACGAAGGACGCGATATCTGTAGAGACAAGAGATATCGCATCTCTATCGAACGGATTTTCAGCCGTCCGTTCTCTACAGCAATTTAATCATAAAACTTATAAAGAAGAATTTAACTATGAAACATCTCTAAATCAATCCAATTATGTAACGTCTTTACACCAATCCTCTAATAATGAAATCAAAATTGCTAACAGTCCCGAAACGGAATTGTTAGAAACAACTGAAGCATTGTTGCTGCGTATTTATCTACACTATCCCGAACACCGTCAAGAAATCGTCGAACTTTTAGAAGAAAAAAATTTGTTGTTTAGTTTGCCTCATTATCGTTTCTTGTGGCAGCAAATAATTGACATCGAGCAAATAGAAATTCAAGGTGCAGATGATTCTAATTTATTGCTATCTCTGTTAGATAAACGCAATTTTGGAGAATTTTCCGAACATCTAAATAGAGTAAGACATTTATTTTTTATCGACGAAAAAACTCAAGAACAGCTTATCGGTGCTTCGTTGCGAATTAAAGAAGCGATCGCATCTTTGGAACAGGTAATTTTAGAAAAATATTTACTTTACTGTCGTAAAAAATGGGAACTACTCAAACCAAGCACCGACGAAGATTTAAAGATGATGCAATTTTATTATCAAGAGTATCAAGCCACCGAACAAAAAATTAAACAATTAGAACAGATACGTCTTTCGCAAACACAGTTTTTTGGTTGATTTTTAAGTTTCGATCGCTTTTTATACTAATGTTTTAATCATCTTAAAATACCGATCGCTTCGTCTTTAGTCATACCAAATTAATAAATGTTTGCGTTGGATTTTGTTACCTCAACCCCACCTAGATCGTCTAGCGATTATTAAGTGGGAATAGGCACTCTTGCAACAGGAAATTAAAGTTAAACTTTAGACTTTAGAGTAGCAAGAGAAGATTTATCTTCAAGTAAAAAAGAGCGATCGCGATCGCTTGAAGAAACTTGTGTTTTTGATAGTTTATCTCTTTGAATTTCTTCAATTTTAAGTAAGATTAAATACTCGTAAAAAGCTTGCAAAGTACACCAGGCGAAGCCAGCTTTGCCGTCTAAAATACCACCTAAAATAAAGTACATATAAATCCAGCGAATTAGAGGTCGAAACGGCAATCGTAGCGATAAATCCTTTAGCGCTCTTCTTTTTTCTACCTCAGTTTTACCAAAAAATAAATCGCGCCAATCAACATTTCCTTCTTCTAGCTGACGAATTGTTTCATCTGCTTCGTCAGTAGAATAACGGTTGTGTTTGTCGATCCAACGACTTAAACCTTTACCAGAAGTATAGTGAGGATAAGTTTCTTTTAAAAAGCTAACATTTCCCTGACAAACTTCGCGTTCGGTATGTCCGTAATCTGTAAACCAAACTTTACCTTTTTGAAACAAACGCATTTGATAGCGCGGATATTGGGTACTGTAGCGAATCCACTTATCCATAAACATAACTCGTTCGGCAACATAATAACCGATCGCG
>JBOFLQ010000097.1:0-11660 GCA_051657945.1 Xenococcaceae cyanobacterium
GATTCGTATTCTAGATAGTTAATTTTTGGGGCGATCGGTAAGAGAAAGTTAATCGAGATGGCGAAAAGTAAAATTAAACAAGTAACTTCCGTCCATTTTCCGAAAATTATTTTTAATAAATGAGAAATTATTAAAAATACTAATCCAAGTAACAAGCTGAGTGCGATCGGAAGAGTTACCAAAAAAACGCGATCGAGCTGCAATGGATGATTGGGAATAGCACTAATTAAAGCCAAACTCAACCAAACGATGCTTACTAATGTAAGTGCTAGTCGGTTTCCTACAATTAATGCAACTCCGCCGATGAAAGCAAGAATTAATAATGGTGGAGAGGCGATCGCGACAATTATTAAGCAGCAAATTGAGGTTACGATCGCCTCCGATCGAAATTTTTTCTCAGCAGCAATTCCTAAAGCAAGAAGCAAAAAAATTGCTCCAATTTCAAAATCTCCTCCCGTCCACTGTTTAACTAAGGAAGCATTTAAGTTATCTTGAATTATTAATAAAAATTCTTGCCACCATTGCGGTAGACGATCGCTTATTTTTGCATTCCAAGTAAATAGATATGCACCCAAACCCAACATTGCTGCTAAAGTTGAAGCTCGATCTCGACCGAGATTGCGAACGCAGTAACCGACACTTAATACTAGTAGAAAACCAAGGAAAGGTGACAAAAAACGAATTACTTGCATCGGATCGATCGAACCTAGCAAAGAGATAACTGCAACTATTGCCGAGAAAACACTAAAATTACTAATTGGTAGTAAATCTCTACTCAAAATTTGCCGAGTTACTAGCAAATCATGATAGCTATCTGGATGCGAAAAACGTAATTCTTGTAAGGGATATTCGTAACGCAGTAATATTGCCAAACAAAGAATAGTTGCTGTTGCGATCGCCCCAAGCATTTTATCCGAACGATTTAATTGCCAAGCAATAATAATTTTGTGAATTTTTTGTTGCGATCGCCGCCAAGTTTTTAAAATAATTATTTTTAATTTCGTGAAAGAAAATTCGCGTTCGAGTAAATCGATACTAGTTAATATTAATCTTTCCCAAATCCGCTCGGTAAAATGCTCTTTATCCTGGCGTTTGTAACTGCAACGCCAGGATAAAAAAAGAAAACCAACATACCACAAAACTAGAGTTAACCAACCAAACAAACGTAGTGATGATAAAATAGCAACCCCTACGATAATTGCTAAGCTCGATCGCGCTAGATAGCTGACAATTTTACTGTCCCAATTTTGTCTTAGTTTAGTAAAAACAATTTTGCTGGGTAGTCCGATAAATAAAATAATAAAAACTAAACATGTCCAGAAAAGAGAGAGCGAATCTAGTAATAAAGATTGAAAGTTTATCACAAAAAAATAAAATTAATTAACTTAGTAACAAGCATAATTCTTTAAAAATTTTAACTAAAAAACTTTATTGTTTCTTCATCAATAGCGCTTAATTCTTTACTTGGTTTTTTCCTAACTAGGGATTTGTACTGATTATTATTTAAGTATCTTTAATCAGTTATATAAATTCATGACAAAAAAAATTTTAGTAACAGGTGGTGCTGGTTATATTGGTTCTCATACTGTCAAACAACTAGGTGAATGCGGCTACGACATAGTGGTATATGATAACCTCTCTACTGGTTCAACGTCAGCCGTACTGTATGGTGAATTAGTTGTAGGCGATCTTAATAATAAGCAGCTTTTATCTAAAGTTTTTGCCGAGCATAATTTTGATGCTGTCTTACATTTTGCAGCTAGTATTTCCGTGCCAGAATCTATAATAAATCCTTTAGATTATTACGCTAACAACACTCGCAATACTTTAAACCTCTTGCAGTGCTGTCAAGAGTTTAATATTAATAAATTTGTATTTTCAAGTACTGCTGCGGTATATGGCGAAACACGAGAAAAATTCGTCAAAGAATCTTCGCCAACTTTACCAGTAAATCCTTACGGTAGCTCAAAATTAATGAGCGAAAGAATAATTCAAGATTATAGTAAATCGTCCTCATTCAAATACGTAATTTTGCGGTATTTTAATGTAGCAGGAGCCGATAGTTCGGGAAAAATTGGACAGTCGGGTAAAAAAGCAGCTCATCTAATTAAAGTTGCATGTGATGCAGCTTTAGGAAATCGGGATTCTGCAAGTATTTATGGTATTGACTATCCCACACCAGACGGAACGGGAATTCGCGATTATATTCACATAGAAGATTTAGCTAAAGCGCACGTTAATGCTTTGCAATATTTGGCAGTAAATAATGATAGTCAAATTCTTAATTGTGGATATGGACAAGGTTATAGCGTTAGAGAAGTTTTAAACAAAGTAAAAGAAATTTCTGGAGTAGATTTTTCTGTAATCGAAGTAGAAAGAAGAGCGGGAGATCCAGCCTGTGTAGTAGCTGCATCCGATAAAATTCGTCAAGTTTTAGGTTGGCAACCCCAACATAATTCTTTGGATGAAATTGTTAGTAGTGCCTTGGCTTGGGAAAAAAAGTCGAACGCTACTAAAGAGTTAGTAATTAGTAGTTAATAGTTACAAAATCGGCATTTTTAAATAAACAGAATCAAAAAGATACAGGAAAAAATAACATGGTTAGTACTTATGGATCGATTTTTCTCGATGGCGATTTGAAAGATTGGACGTTTGCCGATCGCTTGGATTATCTACCAGGTACGGGATTACTCGGATACGAAATTTACGGTAAGCTTACTGGCGATGCTTATGTTTTTGCGATTAAATCGAATGTAGCGATCGCAAGCGGTACGACATTTTGGTTGAATACCGATCGCGATGTTAACACGGGCTATAAATTAATTGTTGGTTCTAATACTATCGTTAGTGGTGCGGAATATAACGTCAACTTTTTCACCGATAATAAACCCTATCTATATACTGGTGCGGCGGGAGAAAATTTTGTAAGCAATCCTTTAAATCTTAATGGTGTTTTGGATTATGCTTACAGCGCAAACCAACAAATCATTGAATTTGCCGTTCCCCTTAATTTACTCAACGGTGCATCTGGCGCGATCGATCTGTTAGTCGATATTAACGATCGAACTTTTTTACCAGGCGATTACACTACCCAAAAATACACTCTTTCACCTACTGGTAATAACGTCTCTCCCATTACTCCCCAAACAACATTCGGCAATATTACCTTAGACGGTAATTTAAATGATTGGACGACATTAAATCGTCTCGATTTTCTTCCAGGTACGAATATATCTGGATATGAAATCTATGGTAAATATGCAGGCGATAACTATATTTTTGCGATTAAATCGAATATAGCGATCGCAAGCGGTACGACATTTTGGTTGAATACCGATCGCGATGCTGACACTGGCTATCAAATTTTTAATTTGACAGGCGGCGCTGAATATAACATCAACTTTTTTACCGATAACAAACCCTATTTATATACGGGTGCGGCAGGAGAAAATTTTATTGCAGGTAATTTAAATTATGCCTTTAATAGCAATAATCAAATTGTAGAATTTGCCGTTCCCATTTCTTTATTACAAGGCAATCCAACCGCGATCGATCTGTTATTGGATGTTAACGATCGAGTCTTCTTACCAGGCGATTATGACATTCAAAAATATACGATCGACGCGACAGAAAACTTACCAACTCGCACAGATTTAAGCAAAAAAGTTGGTATCGTCTTCTCTAAAAGTACAGCCCAAAATTACTTCGATGAAAAAGCTTATACCCAACTCTTTTTATCGATGCAATATCAAGCAATGCAAGCGGGAGTAACTTTCGATCTTCTCACCGAAGACGACTTAACCGACATCAATAAAATCGTTAACTACGATAGTTTAATTTTTCCTTCCTTTAGAAACGTTGCCAAGGATAAACTAGCCGCGATCGAAAAAAATCTTACCAATGCCGTCTACAAATACAACATTGGTTTGATAACTGCTGGCGACTTTATGACCAACGACCAAAACGGCGGCGCGATCGACGGCGATCCCTACAGTCGCATGAAAAATCTTTTAGGTTTGACTAGAACAGGCGGTAGCGGCCCTGTCAACACCATTTTAAGAGCAAATGACATAACACATCCAGTCATGCTCGACTATAGCTCAGACGAGCAAATTCGCGCCTATAACAACATTTTTGTCAATAACTACGACACTGTCAATACCCAAGGTTTTGTTCTTGCCGATCGAGAAACCAACGGACAAAATTTTAACGCCGTCATCGCTACCAAAACTGGAGGTAGAAACGTTCATTTTGCCACTGAAAACTTCATGGCAGATAATAACCTTGTGTGGGAAGCCTTACAATGGTCGGTAGTCGATCGACAAAGTACCGTTCGTCTCAACATGAGTCGAGATGCTAGTCTTTTTGTTTCTCGCGACGATGTAGACGAGTCTAGATTTGCAGGTGAAGTTCCCATTGTTGAAAACAAACTCACAGGCATTCTTAAAGAATGGAAAGATAAATATAATTTTGTTGGTTCTCACTATATCAATATCGGTAACACCCCCTCTACGGGAGAATTTACCGACTGGAGTGTTTCCGCCCCTATTTACAAACAATGGCTTGCTTTAGGTAATGAAATTGGTACACATTCCTATACTCACCCAAATTTCACCAGTAATTTAACGCCCGCAGAATTAGAGTTTGAATTTAACCAATCCAAACAAATTATCGGGCAACAGTTAGGAATTAACGTCACAGGTGCTGCAATTCCAGGAAATCCAGAAAGTCTTTATGTCAGCAAAGAATTAAAGAAATATTTATCCTACGTTTCTGGTGGTTATTCTGGAGTAGGTGCGGGATATGCTAATGCATTTGGTTTTATGTTTCCTGGCGAAAACTATGTCTATTTAGCCCCTAATATTTCTTTCGATTTTAATTTGATTGACTTCAAAAAATTGACGGCTCAACAGGCAGATTTAGCATGGGCGCAAGAATACGCAGACGTAAAAAATCATGCATCACAAGCTATTATTCATTGGCCCTGGCACGATTATGGTGTAACAGAATCAGAACCAGGATATCAAAAATTCATCTTTGATAATTTCTTAGCAAGAGCTTACAACGATAATACTGAATTCGTGACGGTTAATGAACTCTCAGAAAGAATTAAAACCTTCGAGAAATCTCAAGTTTTCCTCAACACCTCTGACAATATTATTAACGCTAAAGTTATTGGTAACGATTTAGGTGCATTCTCTCTCAACATCGACAATACCAGTCAAAAAATTAAGAGTGTCAACAATTGGTATGCTTACGACGATGACACCGTCTTCTTACCTCAAACTGGAGGCGAATATACAATTAACTTGGGTGCGACTCCCGACAACGTCACTCGCATTGTTGACTTGCCAATGCGTGCAGAATTAACCTCTGTAACTGGTAACGGACAAAACTTAGAATATACATTTACTGGCGAAGGTAAAGTTGTCGTCAGCTTAAATATTCCTACTGGCAAGAGAATTTTGACATCTGGTGCAAACAGTAACAAACTTACTGGCAACTTGCTAGAGATGAATTTTACTAACAACACTCAGCATACAGCCAAAATTAGCTTAGTCGATCTACCCACTGTTCGAGCGCAAGCAGAGTTAATGAGTCGGACAACTTATCGTGTCGAATCGCTTGCTTCTGCTTCTGGCACTCAAGTAATTAGTCTAGCAGGTGGATTTATTTTACCTATAGAAACAGGTACTGCATCTTATAACTTTGCTGGTGTATCGGGAAGATACAATGTAATCGCAGGTTATTATGATGAAAATGACGGCATTGCTCAATTACAAATCAAAAAAGGGAATAGCATTTTAGATTCTTGGAATCTCAACCAAAACCGAGGCAGTGCTTCCCCAGATACTCAGACTTTTACTACTAGAACTGTTGCTTCTAACTTATCGATTAATCAAGGAGATAATTTTAGTATTTTTGGCAGAGAAAATTTAGGTGAATTTGCCAGAGTTGATTATCTTGATTTCGTTCCAGTTTCCAACTCAGTTCGCATCGAAGCAGAATCTGCAACAAGAACTAATTATAGAGTTGAATCGATCGCCTCTGCTTCAGAAGGACAAGCAATTAGTTTCTTTGGTGGTGCAGCCTCTGAAGTCGGTACAGCTTCCTTTGATTTTACTGGAGTATCGGGAAGATATAACGTAGTCGTCGGTTATTACGATGAAAATGATGGTATCGCTCGCTTAGAAGTCAAAAAAGGTAATGCCGTTCTCGATGCTTGGAATCTCGACCAAAATCGAGGTAGCAATATCGCCACCTCTCAAACTTTCACCACCAGAACGATCGCATCGGGATTATTACTCGATCGAGGTGATACTTTTACGATCGCTGGTAAGGAAAATCTCGACGAACACGCCAGAATTGATTACATCGATTTTATCTCAGTAGATAATTTAATTTAGGGAATATTTGGTGCGCTAATAAATACTTAACGCACCAAATCGACCTAAATTAACTCTCTAACATCTGCAACTTCACCTTTAACAGCCGCCGCAACCACCATAGCAGGACTCATTAATAAAGTTCTTCCAGTTGCCGAACCCTGACGACCTTTAAAATTGCGATTGGAAGAAGAAGCACTGATTTGACTTCCTTGCAATTTGTCGGGATTCATTGCCAAACACATCGAACAACCTGGTTCGCGCCATTCAAAACCAGCTTCTTGAAAGATTTTATCCAATCCTTCGGCTTCTGCTTGTTGCTTGACTCGTTCCGAACCAGGCACGACAAAAGCTTTTACGCCACTGGCTACCTGCTTTCCTTTAGCAAGTTTAGCAGCTTCTTGAAGATCGCTCAATCTTCCGTTAGTACAACTACCAATAAAACAAACATCGATTTTTGTTCCTTTAATTGGTTTACCTGGAATTAGTTGCATGTATTTGTATGCTTCTTCGGCGATCGCGCGATCGCTGGGTGATAAATTCTCAGAAATGGGAATTGTTTCGCTAACTCCCATTCCTTGTCCTGGTGTAATTCCCCAGGTTACAGTAGGTTCGATTTCTGCCGCATCAAAAGTAACAACATCATCGTAAACAGCATCGCGATCGCTGCGAATGCTTTCCCACCAAGAAACTGCTTTATCCCAAGCTTCTCCTTTTGGGGCAAAATCTCGATCTTTGAGATAGTCAAATGTCACTCGATCGGGATTGACGTAACCGCAACGCGCACCACCTTCGATCGACATGTTGCAAACTGTCATTCTTTCTTCCATACTCATCGCTTCAAAAGTAGTACCAGCAAATTCATAGGCATAACCAACACCACCTTTAACACCTAATTTACGAATGATATGGAGAATGACATCTTTAGCGTAAACTCCAGATGGTAACTTCCCATTGACTTCGATTTTGCGAACTTTTAATTTCGATAGCGCTAGAGTTTGGGAAGCTAAAACATCGCGAACTTGAGAAGTACCAATTCCAAACGCGATCGCGCCAAATGCACCGTGAGTAGAAGTATGAGAATCACCGCAAGCGATCGTCATTCCAGGTTGCGTCAAACCTTGTTCGGGTGCGATGACGTGAACGATTCCTTGAGAACCAGAACCGACGTTATAAAATTTAATATCATAGTCTTTGGTATTTTTTTCTAGCGCTTGCATCATCTCTTCTGCTAGGGTGTCAGCAAAAGGACGCGCTTGGTTTTCGGTGGGGACTATATGATCTACTGTCGCAACAGTTCTTTCTGGAAATAAAACTTTTAATCCTCGATCGCGCAGCATTCCAAATGCTTGAGGACTAGTGACTTCGTGAATTAAATGCAAGCCGATAAATAATTGGGTTTGTCCTGAAGGTAACGTGCCAACAGTATGTAAATCCCAAACTCGATCGAATAGTGTTCTCTGACTCATAAAAATAGATAGATATTTTTGATAATAAAGCAGTAAGTATTTATAGATTAGAGAATCAAATTAATTGATGTCCAATATATTTTTCTGTCTCGATTAATATTGACAACATATTAATAACCCTAACCAACAAACCAACCTGTTGACGGTACGCCTCGCGCCGCGCCGGTCGGTAATACAAACGCTCTTGCGAGCGTCTGTACTAACTAAAGAGCTATTTGTCAGAATCCCAAACATACTCCCCAACACTGACTCGCTTCCAACCTTTATTGTCACACCTTTTGTTTAAGGTATCGCTGACCGAACTACGAGCTTGTTTTCTATCTTCTTCGGGCAAACCATTGGGATAGATCCAGCGTACTACTTCATTAGCAGTCATCGTTTTCGGATAGCTTTCGTGAAGACATTGAGCGACTGCATCCACTAAAGATGTGTTTTCTAGTTTGGACGAATGAAATAGGCGCGATCTCAGTTGAATCTTTTTAGTGGATTTTTTGGCTTTGCCATCGCTGTCGGAATTAGCTAATTTATCTGAAGCAACTTTTTGTTTACCTCCAGTATGATTTTTAGCTAAATCGGGAATGTCTTTAAGATCGATAGTCCAGCACTCAAAAGAGTCGGGAACAGCAAACCAAAGATTTTGGTCTTCTCCTGTTTTAAGAATATTTCTGACTTTGTCTTGCAGTTGTTCTTTTTCTGCTGGAGAAACGTTTAAATGCCCATAGAGCTTCTGTACTATATAGTCGAGGCGCAAAATTTTAGAGCGGTTATCCACTAATAAGTGCGCGATCGCATTCTTTGTCTTTTCCTCGTCAAAGACTTCTTTCTTAGCAGATAGTTCGGTAGGAATAGAGGCAATAGTTGCTTCGATCGGGGGAACTTCTGAAAAAGAAGTTAATTTAGACGACACAAGATTGTTACCATTAACTCGATCGAGTAAAGACTGTTCGTTTGCTTTCCAATCTCGATCGAGCATTAAGTTAGAAGCGAGCAAGACTTCGACATGAGCGAGTTGCTGAGCGGCGATTGCTGCCGATCGCTGATGATGTTCGGTAAGCTGACGGTAATATGCAGCTAACTCTAGCAAGACTTCTCTACTGGCTGTAGGCGGGACTGGTGGCGTTGATAAATTCCACATCTTTCTTCCTTATTTTAATTGTTTGGCTTTATCCGCAGACATTTACTAGCTACCCCATTACATTTGTTGCCGTATTTGGGACAACAGGTAGCATAAGTTTCGCGTTCGACTGCGTTGTCGCAATAACTGCAAAGAAACTTATAAACTCTGGTATGAATGACTCTGTTATGGGCGCTAACCGTGTATTCTTTGACATGAATTTTTTTACTTGGCATTTGTGGGCATTCTCCTAATCTATAAAAAAAGTGCGAAAATCTCTTTTGAATTAAAGAGTTTTCCATTGCCTAATTAATCGAGCTATAACCTAAGCTTTATTATTTTTTTACCGCTTCAATTGTAGCTTTCGTCAATGTAGGTAACATAATTCTGAACGATTAATTCCAAATCTAGAAGATTTATCTAATATCATGTCCTGCTAAGTAGTCATGTTATCGGTAGGGGAAGGCAGAGGGCAGAGGGCAGAGGGCAGAAGGAAGGAGAAAAAATTAAGAAGAAAAGGTTATTGCTACTTATTAAACGGACTCGATCTAAGATAGCTCGCACAGATAGACAACGACATTGGCAAAGAGATCGCAGCAAGTTAAAACTTTATTCTCGATTTCGATCGACTATGTCTTTTATGTCTGTCTGATATATTTAGCGCCAGAAGTGCAGGTTTCTCTGATTTCTACTGAGTGAAGCCCCTTTAAACCTTCTTTTTCCAGTTTTTCAAAAACCCATCTCGCGATCGCCTCGCTAGTAGGACTTTCTAATCCTGTTGTTTCATTTAAATAATGATGGTCTAAAAAGTTTTCAACAAGTGGCTGCACGTACTTTTCAATTTCGCCAAAATCCATTAACATTCCTTGTTGAGACCCATTTTTAATTAATTCTTCACCTTTGACGTAAATTCTGCCAATCCAGCTATGTCCGTGCAAACGCTGACATTTGCCGTTATGGTACGGTAGTCGGTGAGCTGCTTCAAAACGAAACTCTTTATAAATTAACCACTCTTCCACGATTTTGATAATTTCTATAAAACCACGAATTATATATTCTGAATGATGAATTGTTATCATTCAGATAAACCTACAGTTTAACTTAAGAATTAGGGGATAAGAGTCACGCATTCAAAAGTAAATACACTTACTTTTGAATGCGTGACTTTTAACTTTTAACTTAACCCGTTGCCCGTTGCCCGGTGCAGCGTTGCTTTAACCTTTCAACGTCTTGGCAAATAACTGGCTCACTCTCTGCAATCCTGGTGAAATATCTTCTGGTTCGAGACGAACATCGATAATGCTAAATATTTCACTATCTTTTGCCTCTTGTAAAGCTTGACGGAATTGTTCGCAATTTTCGACAACAAAACCTCTTCCACCCAATACCGTGGCTAATTGAGCGTAGTCGAGACGAGGAATTTTGACAAAATCTGCATCTTGGTGTGCCATCGATCGCAAAGAAGTAAACGAACCGTTATTCATTACAATCGCGATCGGATTGATGCCAATGCGTTTTGCTGTTACCAACTCCATCCCCGTCATCTGAAAAGCGCCATCTCCAACTAAAGCAATTGTTCGTCGGAAGGGATCGGCAAGTTGTGTGCCGATCGCGCCAGGAATACCAAACCCCATACTGGCGTAAAAAGAAGGAGCTAAAAAAGAAGTTCCTTCTTTCATTTGAATATCGTTGGCAGCAAATAAAGCATCCCCCACATCAGTTACTATCATCGTTTGACTGTCGATGAACTGATTTAGTTCGTAAAGTAGTCCATTCATGGAAATTTTGCCCTCACAGGAAGCGACGCAAGGCTTCATTGTTGCGATCGACGTGCAATTGTGGCGAGGTAAATCTTGGCTTTGACACAGTCCATTAATAAAATCCTCAAACAACACGTTAAGATATTGGTGGTATTTAATGGCAATACTTTCGGCAGATGCATAAACGGTGCGAGCTGGATCGAGATGAGCGGTAAACATGCCCAAATTGATGTCAGTTAGCATCGCGCCTAACATTATCAAACAATCTGATTCTTCTATTAACTTGCAGACATAGGGATCGCCAGCTTCGCCGTTATAGATACCGATATATTAAGGGTGGCTTTCTGGGAAAACAGATTTTCCGAGTAAAGTCGAACAAACTGGTACGCACAATTTTTCGGCTAGTTGCAAAACTTGCTCTTGCATACCAAAGCGATGTACTTCTACATCGGCTACGATCGCGGGTGAAGTAGCGTTTCGCAGCATTGTCAGCGTTTCAGCTAAAGCTTCAGTTAAGGCTTCTGGATTGGTTTTCTTAACTGGTGAAATATTTTCTCCTGTCTCGTCAATCTCTGCATAAACCATGTCGCGAGGAATTTCCAGATAGACGGGGCGTTTGAATGTAGTTGCATAATTCAACGCTTGACGAATTTGCATATCGGCAGTGCGAGGATTATCTAAAGTAACCGCATAAGCAGTCACTTCCTCATAAACTCGTAGTTGTGTATCAAACGTTTTTATTTTGTGGTGCAATAAATCTTTTTCTCTTCTTTCTCTAACACCAGGGCTACCAGTGACATACTCCCGACTCTGATGCTTACGCATACAGAGCGGGCTTCTCAGTGACTCCTGCCATTGCATCGGACGTTACCTGAGCTTTACCGACGGAATGCCCTACCGCCAGATATTTAATATTAATTGCCGCATTGTG
>JBOFLQ010000098.1:0-5893 GCA_051657945.1 Xenococcaceae cyanobacterium
AGATTTGTTCGATCGCACCAAATAATTCTTCAGCGACATCAATAAACAATCAATGAAAAAAATTCCTGGTGTGACAAACTTAATTTAATACAAAAGAGTCCACAGATAAACGCAGATGAATCAAGATAAGGTGTCAATCCGTATTTGTCTCGCGACAAATATACTACACTCCAAGATTGGTTTAAGATTTGTTCGATCGCGCCAAATAATTCTTCAGCAACATCATTAAATAACCAATTTAAAAAGAAGATACATTTTGTGCGATCGAGAAAAACTGATGTTTATTTGTCTCGCGACAAACATGCTACACTCCAAGATTGGTTTTAGATTTGCCCGATCGCGTCAAATAATTTTTTACCGACATGATTAAATAACCAATGAAAAAAGAAGATACATTTTCTGCGATGGAAAAAAAATGAATTGTATTCGTCTCGCGACAAATATACTACACTCCAAGATTGGTTTTAGATTTGTTCGATCGATAAAATTCATCTGCGGACTCATTTTTCCTAATAATTAACCATCTTCATCGATAAACCGATCCGTTTTAACTTTTCATTTACTTCCATAACTCTCACTTTAACCACCTGTCCGACTTTAACTATTTGCTTTGGATCTTCAACAAAGCGATCGGCAAGTTGAGAAATATGCACCAAACCATCCTGATGCACACCGATATCGACAAACGCACCGAAATTAGCGACATTGGTAACCACTCCTTCTAATTCCATCCCCTCTTGCAAATCTTTTATTTCGGTAATTCCTTCTTTAAAAGTTGCATATTTAAATTCTGCCCTTGGATCTCTACCTGGTTTTTCTAATTCACTAACAACATCTTGTAAAGTAGGCAAACCAATTTTCTCGGTAACAAATTGTTTTAAATCCAAAGACTTTAATTGAGAATTTACCTGAGTGATTTTCTCTAAAGATACATTTAAATTCTTGGCAATTTTTTCGACAACACCATAACTTTCTGGATGCACTGCCGTATTATCTAAAGGGTTGTTACCATTACGAATGCGTAAAAAACCAGCCGCTTGTTCGAATGATTTTGCTCCCAACTTAGTTACTTTTAAAAGCTCTTTTCTAGTTTTAAATGCGCCATTTTGGTCGCGATAACTAACAATATTATTAGCAATGGTTGAATTAATACCAGAAACATAAGTAAGTAATTCTTTTGAAGCTGTATTTAAATCGACACCGACATAGTTAACACAACTTTCTATAGTTTCCGCTAATTTTTGTTTGAGTAATTTTTGTTCGACATCGTGTTGATATTGTCCCACACCGATCGATTTGGGATCGATTTTTACTAACTCAGCTAAAGGATCTTGTAAGCGTCTACCGATACTAATTGCACCTCTGACAGTTATATCCAAATCTGGAAATTCGGCGCGCGCCAAATCGCTAGCAGAATAAATCGATGCGCCAGATTCATTGACGATTACTTTGATGGGTTTTTGTGGAAGAGTTTTTAATACCTCTGCAACAAATTCATCGGTTTCTCGCGAAGCCGTACCATTACCGATCGCAATCAATTCTACTTGATATTTTTCGATGAATATTTTGACTGTCTTAGCAGCTTCTTTTCTCTTGTTATCTCCAGTATGAGGAAAGATCGCTCGATATTCTAAAAATTTTCCCGTTTCTGAGAGAATAGCCACTTTACAACCAGTGCGAAAACCAGGATCGATCGCCATAGTTGGCTTCATTCCCGCAGGTGCTGAAAGTAATAATTCGCGCAAATTTGTTTCAAAGGTTTTAATCGATTCAAGATCGGCGTAAGTTTTGCGATCGCTGCGTATTTCTCTGATTAAAGATGGTTCGATTAGACGATTGAAACTATCTTTTAGCATCGATCGATAAAATTCTTTTAGTTCGGGATTTTTTGTCTTGATTTCTTGCGATTCTAAGTAAGATAAAATTTCTGTTTCGTCGAAATCGATATCTACAGATAAAATACCTTCTGTTTCGCCGCGATACAGTGCCAATATATTATGCGGTGGAATTTTTTTGACAGTAATTTTGTAGTCGCGATACATTTCAAATTTAGTGCTACCTTCGGGATGTTCGTCTTTGATTCGAGATACAAATACTCCATTTTGTAGCAAATAATCTCGCAAATAGGCTCTTAAATTAGCTTTTTCGGCAATTATTTCTGCCAAAATATCGCTAGCACCTTTGAGGGCATCTTCTGCTGTTTTAATATCTTTACTTTCGTCAATATATTTAGCTGCTTCTTGACTCAAAGATACCGAATTAACTCCCTTTTGATTGAGAGATTGAATAAATTCTGCAAGAGGTTCTAATCCTTTTTCTTTTGCAATTGTCGCTTTAGTTCGGCGTTTGGGTTTGTAGGGTAAATATAAATCTTCTAATTCATTTTTTTGCAAACAAGATTCGATTTGTTGCTTTAATGTATCGGTAAGTTTATTTTGGGCGGCGATCGATTCTAAAATAGTTTTTTTTCTAGCTTCTAATTCAGTTAAATAGTTATATGTTTCCCAAATGTTTCTAATTTGTTCTTCATCGAGAGAATTAGTTTTTTCCTTGCGATAGCGAGCGATAAAAGGAATAGTTGCGCCTTCTATTAATAACTCTAAAGTATTGTTGACGCTTGTTATATTTATAGAAAGTTCGGTAGCAATAACTCGATCGATATTTAACATTTTCTAAGTTAAGCGATTAAACAAAAAAATTTATTTACAATTACTAAACACTTCGATCGCCAAGTTTTCACACTTTATTTAACATATTTGTAATAAGCTACTAGACGAAACAAATAATTCGATTGTTTATGAAAAATTTGTTCGAGTACAATCTTGTCAAAGCTCTTAAATCTTATCACCTCAAGCTATTCAAGCTCGGACATTTTCTAATTCTTTTACTTTCTGTAACGGGTAGTTTAGCCTTTACTACTACTGTAAGTAAAACTTATAAAGAGTCTCTTCAAAGCATTGCTAAAGAAAAAGGATTATTTTACGGCGCTGCTTTAGACGATTATATTTTTCAAGATAAAGAACTACAAACAGCTATTTTAAAAGATATCGGTGCAATTACTCCCGAAAATGGTTGCAAATGGGATATTATTCGCGCCAATAAAGATTTTAACTTTTCACATTGCGATCGCTTGCTTGATTTTGCTCGATCGCACGATCTGATCTTTCGCGGACATACTTTAGTTTGGCACGTTGCTAACCCCGATTGGTTAAATAAAGAAATTAATCCTAGCAATGCCGATCGACTGCTACAAGAACATATCAACAAAGTTATGTCTCGCTATCGCGGTAAAGTCCATTCTTGGGATGTCGTCAACGAAGTAGTTGCGCCTGAAGATGGTCGTCCCGATGGTTTGCGAAAAAATATTTGGCTACAAAATCTTGGCGGTGATTACATCGAAAAAGCTTTTATTTACGCCAAAAAAGCCGATCCAAACGCAATTCTTGTCTACAACGAAATTCTAATCGAAAACGATTCAAAAGAGGCTAGAGCGAAACGACAAGCAACACTACAACTACTCAAAAAACTAAAAGCAAAAAAAGTTCCGATCGATGCTTTAGGAATTCAAGCTCACCTCTGGAATAACGATACATTTAATGAAATAGGAACTTTTATCGATGAAGTTGGCAAACTAGGTTTTTCTGTATATATTACCGAACTAGATGTCTCCGATACCTACATTCAAGGCGATCTTGCCACCAGAGACAAAGAGGTCGCCAAATTATACTCAGATTTTCTCAATAAAATTATAAACTATTCTGCTATTAAAGGAATTGTTACTTGGGGTTGGTCGGATAAATATAGCTGGATGAATCGCCACGAAATTCCAGGCATAACCAGAGAAGACAAACAACCGCTTCGTCCTCATCCCGTAGACGATCGCTTCTTGAAAAAGCCAGCATGGCAAGCGATCGCCGATGCTTTGCAACAAAGAAATTGAACGAGGGCAGAGGGCAGAGGGCAGAAGGATCGAGCGCGTGGGAGATTCAGACTCGCCACTAACCCTTGACAAGCTTGCTTCGCTCTTCTTGGGGCATTAGACCCAACAAGGAGCGAAGGGAAGAAGAACAATCAACCCTCTGTACGTCACGCCTCCTGACATCACGCCTTCTCCTCGGCGGAAGCCTTGGTAAAAATATTTGACTCTCGTCTTTCCTGCTTGCTGTTGACATTTAGCTAGGACAAACTAGATTTAATATTTGGCTATCTGTAAACCATGAACGACGATCGCGATCGAACACAGCACAAACAACAATCTCAATTAGAAGCAATAGCCGTCGAACAAGCCAAGGTTACGGCAACCATTATCGATAAAATCCGTCGCACACATGATATTGAGACAATTTTCAAGGAAACCACTCAACAGATACGTCGAGTGTTACAGAGCGATCGCTCGATTGTCTATCAATTTAATTCTAATTGGACCGGTCAAGTAGTAGCTGAATCAGTCGGTGCTGGTTGGGTTTCTTTGTTAATCGAACAAAACAATGATGAAATCTTACAAGGCGATCGAATTCAAGTACATCGTTGTCTTCTCAGAGATTGGTCAAAGGGAGATATTACCGAACCAGATAGTTTTTTTCAGGAAACTCAGGGAGGAGAATACAGTCGCGGGCAAAAATTCACCGCAGTCGATGACATTTATACTAAAAACTTTCCAGAGTGTTACGTCAAATCTTTAGAAAAATACCAAGCCAAAGCCTACTTAATCGTACCAATTTTTCAAGAAGAAAAACTTTGGGGTTTACTCTGCACATATCAAAACGAAGGTGTGCGAGTCTGGCAAGATTCGCAAATTGAGCTAATGATACAAATTGCTAACCAATTAGCTGTAGCTTTGCAACAAGCCGAGTATGTCGATCGACTCCAACAACAGACAGCAAATCTCAAAAAAGCGTTAAAAGAACTTAAAAAAACGCAAACACAATTAGTTCAACGAGAGAAACTAGCTGCCTTGGGGCAATTAGTAGCAGGAATAGCCCATGAAATCAATACTCCTTTAGGGGCAATTCAAGCTTCGGCTGGTAATAATACTAAAGCTTTGACAGCCGCGATCGCGGAATTACCCAGACTATCAGAATATCTCGATCGCGAAGAAAAATCTATTTTTTTTCAATTACTCGATCGCGCCATGATGAGTAAACCAGTTTTTTCTTCTAGTGAAAAACGACATCTCAAACGTCAAATAATAGAGCGACTTAAAGAACATAATCTTGACAATGCCAGAAATATTGCTGATTTACTTATTGATATGGGGATTTATGATGAAATAAATTTTTGTCTGTCTTTGCTGCAACATTCAAAAGTAGATTGGATTTTAGATTTGGCATATAATCTTACTTCTTTAAAAGGAAATAATCGAATCATTCTCACTTCAGTAGAAAAAGCTTCTAAAGTTGTTTTTGCCTTAAAAAGCTATGCTCGTTTCGATGCCAGTGGCGAAAAAAGTTTAGTAGAAATAACAGAAGGATTAGAAACCGTACTGGAAATTTATCACAACCGATTAAAACACAATATTGAGGTATTCCGTAACTATCAAAATATACCTAAAATTTGGTGTTATCCCGATGAATTAATTCAAGTGTGGACTAATTTAATTCATAACAGTATTCAAGCGATGAAAGAAGGTGGAATATTAACTCTTTCAGCTTTTTTAGAAAAGGATGGAATAAAAGTAGAAATTAGTGATTCTGGTTGTGGTATTCCATCAGATATTCGAGATAAAATTTTTGAACCATTTTTTACTACTAAACCAATCGGGGAAGGAAGCGGTTTGGGGTTGCATATCAGTCACAAAATTATTGAAAAACATCAAGGAACTATTGCCGTTGAAAGTGAGCCAGGGCAAACTATATTTAGTATTTGGCTACCAGTAAACAGTTAACTGTTTACT
>JBOFLQ010000099.1:0-13439 GCA_051657945.1 Xenococcaceae cyanobacterium
TTGAAACGAGCCGATGAGGAGCGATTGATTATTTGCTTTTATTATGGCTTATGCGATCGCTCATTTCTGTCTATAAGAACGATCGAGCGATCGTTTATATTTTATTAGAACGCAATTTGGTATTACATGGCAGAGAAAGCTTGGAATGAAACAATTTATATTGACACTATGAAAAATCTAATCTGGTATTTAAATTAAGTCGATTGCAAATTAATCGAAAATGGGATTTTAAATATTAAGTATATTCATTAGTTTTTTTCGCTCGAATGTGAATATACCCAAATAGAATATTTATTAGCCAATAGTTTTGTCAAGCTAATTAATACAACTACAAATCTTAAGGTTACGACAAAATATACAAAGATATTGAATGCAACTCAAACAAATCCTTTCGATCTTTATAAAAGCTTAGGTGAAGAAGGAACAACAAAACGAAATTACTGGGAGTACATTGAAACAATAGCAACTAATTAATGGTTAGATCGATACAGTTTTGCTGGTTATTCTATTCAAAATATTAAAGTAATAATCAAATTTTGTATGTATACCGATCCCACAAAAAAAGATTTAGTTACAAGATGGTTAGCTGTTGATGAATTAACAGAAGAAGATTTAAACAAAATTGGTTTAGATAACTGGAAGGAAGAGATGAGTAAGGAAGAATTTTCTTGACAAGCCATCTCTGTTTTTAGTAAATTATCTTGGCTAGATGAACCATTAATTATTATCTTCGATCGATTAGAAGGATTAAGTCAAAAACACGCTCGAGAATTGCTTTTAAGTTTTGGAGAGTCAATTAAAGAAATTGTTACTCATGTGCCTAATAGTTTAATTGTTCTAAATTTATTTCCAGAGCGCTGGCAGTATTTTCAAACAGTTTTCGATGGTTCAATTGTCGATCGCATTTCACAAAATCAAGTACATCTGGAAAAACCAAACGATAAAGAAATCAAAGAAATTCTTAACTTAAAAGCTAAGAGTGTTGGTATAAAAACAGAAGACTTATTTACTGATGAAGAAATTAAAGAAATTCTCAGTCACAATTCAATTCGTGTTGTGATTAACAGTGCTGCTAACTACTATCGTTATAAAGTTGATAATATACCCCTACCGAAATCTGTTGAGATCGATCGAGAGCTAGAAATCAATCAAACAGTATTACAAAGACTAGAAAAATTTGAGTTTCAATTGTAACACATAATTTATCAACTAAATCTTACTAATGAACCAAAAACATCTCCATCCATCGATATTAATCTTGAAGTAAAAGAGCAAGCGATCGACTATTTAGAATCGCAAAAAAAATCACTTTTAAAAGAATACGAACGACTACAAATTATCACTGATAGTGATGATATCGAAAAATTAATGACTATTGCTGAAACATTTAAAAGCATTAGTAATTTTAAGATAGACTATCTCAGATTGGGCAAAAAAACATTACCCGAACATATCGCGATCGATAACAAAGTCATTGGTTTTTTGCATACCGATGGTAATGCTTTTACTGCTCGAATCAGAAATTTTAATGAGCTAGTTATTACTAATAAAACTACTAAATTTTAACTTTGGAGAGATGTCAGAATTTATTTTGATTTACATCTTAAAATTATTGTCGATCGCGATCGCATCAATTCCGATCGAACATTCGGATCGAGAACAATCATTGCTCGATCGCATCATTCAATAGGAAATAGCAAACAAAGATTTTTAAGATACAAAGGTAGACACAAATAAACTTAAAATATTTCTATGCCAGGGTAGTTCATTGTTAATTCCCTATTCCCTATTCCCTATTCCCTATTCCCTATTTCCTATTTTTAAT
Organism: Xenococcaceae cyanobacterium; assembly: GCA_051657945.1. Taxonomy (GTDB): domain Bacteria; phylum Cyanobacteriota; class Cyanobacteriia; order Cyanobacteriales; family Xenococcaceae; genus CAZJTL01. Next base: position 1,826 of record JBOFLQ010000099.1, read on the forward strand.
GTTCATTCCTACCGAAGCTGAAAATTTAACCGAATCTACTTCGATCGCGCTAGTCAAACAAATTCAGTGCGAATCTATTCTCACTCCTCTAAATCCTCAACCGATCGCGACTACTTATGTAAAACAGGGAACAGGCGGTACGCCCATTTTATTAATCCACGGTTTTGATAGTTCTTTAATGGAATATCGTCGCTTGCTTCCTTTACTGGCAGAAAAAAACGAAACTTGGGCAGTAGATTTATTTGGATTTGGTTTTAGCGATCGCCCTGTGAATTTATCTCTCAATCCTGTCGCTATAAAAACTCATCTTTATTATTTTTGGAAAACCTTAATTCAAAAACCAGTTATTCTAATTGGTGCTTCTATGGGAGGTGCGACGGCGATCGATTTTACTTTAACTTATCCAGATGCTGTTGAAAAACTAGTTTTGTTAGATAGTGCTGGTTTGGGTAAACCTCCCGCAGTGGGCAAATTTATGTTTTCTCCTCTCGATCGCCTCGCTACAGAATTTTTACGCAATCCCAAAGTTAGAAGAAATATCAGTCGTACTGCTTATTACGATAAAAGTTTTGCCAGTCTCGACGCGCAACTTTGTGCGGCATTACATTTAAAATGCGATCGCTGGAGTGAGGCTTTGATTGCTTTTACTAAAAGTGGTGGTTACGGTTATTTTGGCGATCGTCTTGGTGAAATCGATCGATCGACTCTGATTATTTGGGGTGCAAACGATAAAATTTTAGGAACGAAAGATGCTCCTAAATTTCAGCAGAAATTAAAAAATAGCAAATTAGTTTGGATTCCTGAATGCGGACATGTTCCTCATTTAGAAAAACCGCCAATTGTGGCTGAAGAAATATTAGAGTTTTTGCAGAAATAGGAAATAAATAAATAAAAGTCCACAGATAAACACAGATGAACACAGATAATTTTTACAAAATCAGGCAGTATTTTAGCTGCGTCGGTTCACTAAAACTAATTTTAAGTATTTTAATTATTGCCAATTTTCTTTTATTTAATTCTGGTATTGCCGAAGCTAGTTATTTCGAGCCTGATTTTTCTTGGCGCGATCGCACAATCATCAAAAATTACAAATCGTCGATCGTCGCTCAAAACGATCGAGCCACAAATCTACCATCTCGCAGTAATAGTTTGCCCGATCGAGTTGCTAGTGCAGTTTTAAAAGATGCCAGCAAGCGATCGAAACTACCTACAAGTCAGTTGAGTATTTTTAAATCGACAGCTAAAGAATGGCCTGACGGTTGTTTGGGATTGGCTTCTCCCGATACTTTTTGCACTCAGGCGATCGTTTCTGGTTGGCAGGTGATAGTAGAAGGTAAAGGACAGCATTTAGTCTACCGCACCAACGATTCCGGTTCTCTAGTCGAACTAGAAAAAACCAAATCTCGTTAAGTCCAGGCACGGAAAAAAGTATTTTCTTCCCAAACTTTGGCGGTGAGTTGCTCGATCTCCTTCATTTGCGCTGTATTTAAAGGTGTGTAAGCTTGAGCGACACGAACGTTGGATTCTAGTTGTTCTGGATTCTCAGCAGCGATAATTGAGGTGTGTACGCCATCCATCGACATTACGTAACCCAGTGCTTGTTCCATGTTTTTGAGCGCTCCAGGCTTAAATAACTTGCCATAGGCGGGAACTTTCATAGCGATTACGCCAACGTTGTTCTTTTTGGCAATTGGTAGGACGGTTTTATGAAACGGACGGGGATGGTGAATGTCAGCAGCATTTAGAGAAATTAGCGTAGTATCGAAAGGATAACGCTGCAAGCCTTTGGCAATGATATCTGGTTCGTGATGTCCTGTTATGCCTGTATACTTGATAATTTTTTGAGCTTTTGCCTCTTCGATCGCTTTAATTGCTCCATTTTTGGCAAAAATTTGCTCGATTTGCTCGTCAAAAGAAACGTGATGCAATTGCCAAAGTTCGAGACGATCTGTATTTAAGCGTTTTAGGGATTGTTCTAAATCTCGCCAAGCATCATCGCGATTTCTTCCCGCCGTTTTACTGGCAAGAAAAATTTGAGAACGATAAGATGGTAAGATTTTTCCTAAGTAACCTTCGCTCGGGCCGTAATCTGCTGCGGTATCATAATAGCGTATGCCCAACTTGAGGGCGCGTTCTACTAGTGCGATCGCTTCTTTTTCTTTTCCCTCTTGCGATAAAGGTGTTTGTCCGGCTCCTCCCAAACCTAAAATAGGCAGAGAAACACCCGTCCTACCCAAGATTCTCTCTGGCATCGTCTTGGTAACAGCCGCATTAGCGCTCGATAATTGCGTTTGTGTCAAAGCAGAGTTACCAATAACACCACCAGCAACAGCGGCACTGGTAATTAAAAATTTACGTCGAGTAGTTTTTTTAGACATAATTGTACGACTCTCTTTTAAATTTAATGTCGATAGGTTTACTTGCGGGGTGGTGTGTCGTCTAAAAGTTGCATTAATTCTTCCATTGCTTCTTCTGATAGTTGTTCTTGAGCGGATAAATAAGTTCGATCGACTCGATCTAATTCGCTTTCAATTTTTGGCAAAGCAACCTCTTCTGGAAAGGACTCTTCTGTCAGTTGCTGAATTTGGTGTTCGTATGCTTGTATTTGTTCGGCGTATGCTTTAATTTGGCGTTCGTATTCCTTTATTTGCCTATCGTGCTGTTGCTTGAGTGAAGATACGTTATCTTGAGATCCTTGCAAGGACTGCATTTGGTCTTGATGAGACTGCTGTAACTCTTGAATTTTGGAATTGTATTGTTTTTTGAACGTTTCAATTTTTTGCCTTGACTGCTCTTCGTAATCTTTACGCAAGGAAGATATCGTTTGTTGCATTCTAGATTCGTAGTCTTGTTCGACGCGATCGAGCTGTTGCTTTGACTGTTCGATCTGTTTGTCTTTTCGAGCAATTTTAGGATTAAGCAAAAAATAAATTGCGCCAGCTCCTATAGCCAATCCTAGAATCAAAGCGATCGCCATTTCCATTATTGCCTCTCCAATTTTTAGATTTATTTATTTTTTCAATTGATGATGCTATCAAAGTTATTACCAAAAATCAGTTCGATAGATTAATAAATCTGGTGAAGTTGTTAAAAAGATAATTGACGCTTTTTTAATTCAAGGAAGCTTTGGAGATTCTTTGAGAATAAATTGGCGCGATTTTTGAATATCTTACCGAAAAAATACGCTTTAGTTAATAAGAACAATTTTTATTTAAAAAGCGTGAAATTTAAGGCATGGCATGACAATGTCATGCCTTTACCGACGCTGTGTTGACTTCGTTTACTCACAACCAAGGACGGGATATTTGCTCTAGAGAGTCTACTTCTGTTGGTTCGATCTGCCAACCTAAAGCACCTGCATTCTGCACTGCTTGACTGGCATTTTTAGCACCTGGAATGGGAATGACATTATTTTGAGCGATTAACCAATTAAGAGCCACTTGAGCGGGTGTTTTTTGATATTTTTCGCCCAATTCTTTGAGTAAATTTAATAGGGGTAAAATCTTTTGTAAGTTATCATTGCCAAAGCGAGGATCGATACGACGCGCTCCATCGGGCATGTTAGCTTTAGTAGGAGTATATTTTCCTGTCAGCAATCCCTGCGCTAAAGGACTATATGCCAAAATCGTCATATCTAATTCTTTGGCGGCAGAAATAATTCCTAGGGTTTCGGCTTTTCGAGATAATAAAGAGTATTGAACTTGATTGACTGCCAAAGCAATGCCTCTTTTGCCCAAAATTTGATGTGCTTGACGCATTTGTTCGGCAGAATAGTTACTAACACCGATACTTTCGATCCTTCCTTTTTCTACTTCATCAGCTAAAGCATTCATTAAAGTTTCCTGACTCATTAGGAAGGCAAATGGCCAATGTACTTGGTATAAAGTAATTCTATCTAATTGCAAGCGTTTGAGACTGTTTGTGACTGCATCGTATACCGATTCCGCATTAAAACGCCAAGGTGCGGGGCCATATTTAGTAGCAATATTAATTTGGCGATCGCTGCGGTTTTTGATAAATTTTCCCAGTAAAGTTTCGGATTCTCCCAAACCATAAACCTCAGCAGTATCAAAAAAGGTAACGCCCTCATCAACTGCTGCATTAAATGCTTTTTCTACTTCATCGGCATTATAATTTTTGCCATAGTTCCAAAACAGTTTATCCCCCCACTGCCAAGTACCAATACCAAGACTAGTAACTTGTGGGCCATTTTTACCAAGATTAGTTACGGTCATAATTTAAGTCGTAAGGTAGGATGGGATGCAGCCCATCTCTTTCTAAATGTTAATAAAATTGTTATCAACATAGATGCTACAGACGAACTTGCCATAATTCTTCCGTCTGTAGATCTAATTTTGATGGCTAAGTTTATCGTTCATTGTTTATTGCCGATTGCTTATTTAAATTCAATCACTCAGTAGAGACGCGAAATTTCGCGTCTCTACATTTCGCGTCTCTACAGTATTCTTATTTGGTAAGATTGCGATCGCTAATCTTTTCGCCATACTATCCTCATGACATCCTCGATAATTACCCTTACTAATAATGCCGATCGCCAGGATTTAACTATTCAACCACCTACTTCTGGACTATCTGCAACGGGTACGATTACTATTCCAGGCGATAAATCTATCTCTCATCGTGCCTTGATGTTGGGCGCGATCGCAGCAGGTGAAACAATTATTGAAGGATTATTACTAGGAGAAGATCCACGCAGTACAGCCGCTTGTTTTTCGGCGATGGGTGCGGAAATATCTGAGTTAAATTCAGAGAGGGTAATCGTTAAAGGAATTGGATTAGGGAATTTACAAGAACCAACAGATGTTTTAAATGCGGGTAATTCTGGCACTACGTTGAGATTAATGTTAGGGTTGCTTGCTTCTCATCCCAACAGATTTTTTACGGTAACGGGAGATAGTTCGCTGCGATCGCGCCCTATGTCTCGTGTAGTCAAACCGCTACAGGAAATGGGTGCAGCTATTTGGGGCAGAAAAGATAATTCTCTAGCACCGTTAGCCATCCAAGGACAACAACTCAAACAAACTCACTATCATTCTCCCATTGCTTCGGCACAAGTAAAATCTTGCCTTCTTTTAGCTGGTTTGATGGTGGATGGCAAAACTACCGTTACCGAGCCTGCACTTTCTAGAGATCATAGCGAAAGAATGTTACAAGCATTCGGGGCAGAATTAGCGATCGATCGCGCCACCAATAGCGTTACTATAACAGGAAAACCGCAACTACGCGGACAAAATGTTGTCGTTCCTGGCGATATTAGTTCGGCTGCTTTTTGGCTAGTAGCGGCGGCGATCGTTCCTGGTTCGGAATTAGTTATTGAAAACGTCGGTGTTAACCCGACTCGTACTGGTATTTTAGAAGTACTGAAGATGATGGGTGCAGACGTGCAACAGGAAAATCAGCGCACGGTTGCAGGTGAACCAGTCGCAGATTTACGAGTCAAATCCAGTCACTTAAAAGCTTGTACGATCGCGGGCGAAATTATTCCCCGTTTAATCGATGAAATTCCTATTTTGGCTGTAGCGGCAGTTTTTGCTGAAGGTACGACAGTAATTAAAGATGCTGAAGAATTGCGCGTCAAAGAAAGCGATCGCATTGCTGTAATGGCTTCTCAATTAAATAAAATGGGAGCAAAAATTACTGAATTACCAGACGGTTTGGAAATTGTTGGCGGTACACAGTTAACTGGTACTGAGGTGGATAGTTTTACCGATCATCGCATTGCTATGAGTCTGGCGATCGCTGCTTTAAATGCTAAGGGTACGACTAACATTCATCGCGCCGAAGCTGCTTCTATTTCTTATCCAGATTTTTTTGCTACTCTCAAAAAAGTTTTAGGTGAATGAACGTTCGTTTTTATTTGGTTGTAGCAGAACTTTGTGGCGATTTATTAGACCGTCGTTTTATGGGAAGTTTTACAATTTTATGTGCGTGAGCAATCTGTTTCTGTCGTAAATCGTTGAATATGGCATTAAGGTCATAGTTAAAGGCTTTAGCGTATTCCTCTCTTTGTTTGTGAATTTCTTCAAGAATTTCATCTTTGTACATGGTTTATTCTCCTACAACATCGTATCCCATTAACTCATAAGGCGTACAAATGACTGGTAACTCATATCCAAGCTCAAAGCTAATTTGTGATAGCTTTTTTTGAATTTGGGCATTTGCCATATGCTTACAGTTCCATGTTAGCAGGTAGTCTAAACCATAAACTGTTGCTAGTGCCATATGTAAGGCATCATTGGAGGCTTTCGGTGGTAGATTACTTTGCTTCAAAAATTCTTGTGCAAGTTCTATAGCTTCTTCTGTAAGATCGAGAAGCATTAAGGATTGCAATAAGTTCAGCCTTTGAGCAGCGATCGCTGCATCTCCACTAGCAGCTTCATCCTCTACAATTTCGGAAGCATAAAGAACAAAAGAACTACGACGAATATCCCACCAATCTTGTGTAACTTTGATATTTGCTGCAAGAATCAAGTTTGCTGTCGATCTAGCAGTCAAGTATCCTAAAATACTGGTTTCAATATAGACAGTTTCACTCACAGAAATTGATTAGATCTATTTAGACAAGATTCTATAGTATTTAATCCTTGTTCTAAGGATATTTGGTTGCGTGTTATTCCACCAAAGCAGCTTAAACACGATCGCTGTTGATTTTCAAGATGGTTTAATTAGTCGTTGGCGCTAATATATTAACTCGACGACTTATAAATAAATTAACGGGACTTAAAACGAAGACATTATCATGAATTTATCGTTATCTTCTTTTCCAAGTTTAGAAACAACAAGGCTTCTACTTCGAGAAACAACTCAAGAAGATACTGCGGCAATATTCGATTTATTTTCCGATCCAAAAGTTACTCGGTTTCACAATCTCGATACTTTTAGTAACATTGAAGAAGCAATCGAGGTTATCGAACGAAGAATAAAAATATTTGAAAGCGAACGCGGAATTCGTTGGGTAATTGCACTCAAACAAGATAATATTGCGATCGGTTCGTGTGGATTTACTTGGCATAAAGAAGCGAATTCTGCTGAAGTTGGTTACGAATTGGCTAGCCGTTTTTGGCAACAAGGCATTATGACTGAAGCTTTGCTTGCTATCTTGCAATTCGGCTTCAAACAAATAAATTTGGACTGCGTTGTCGCACAAGTAATGCTAGAAAATATAGCCTCTCAAAAATTGTTGAAAAAATTATCTTTCCAGAGTCAGGGTGTATTAAAACAGCAGGGTTTTTGGAAGGGACATTATCATGATTTGGAAAAATTTTTATTGACAAAATTTGAGTTCGATCGCTTGAATAAATAACATATATATCGAGAAAATTATTTTTATGTAAAAAACAGAAATACTTTTATTCTTTAAAACACCAAGCGATCGCCAGTACCAAAGCAATTAAAAAACTATTCCAACTTAAATTTGATAAAAACTCGAGCAAATGCAATGGAATAGTAATTAAAATATTTTCCAAAAATAAATTTAATAATAATAGGAAAATTATAAAAAATAAACTTGACATAATTTACTCGTCGAGCGCTATTAATTATTTATATCGAAATTTAAAAAATTTATATTAATTTGATAAAGTAGTTCGCTTTCTTGGTAACTTCAGATAGGATGATAACTGAGCGCTCGAAACTCAATCTAAATCTCTAAACAGCTACTATTAAATAATAGTTATTAACAAATCATCAAAAAATCGATTAATGATTTACTATAGATCGATCGTTCAAAATATTTTTCAATGTTAATCGAAGATTTCATTTGTGTATAATTTGATTCTGCCATAATTTATGAAAAAAATTATGTTGCCCTCAAGCAATCGCATTTTGTTGTATGCGATCGCTACATTTGGTTTTTTCCCTGTTTTACCCGCACTTGCTGAAATTAAAGAATTTAGCCAATTAACATTGGTATTGGGTTTGAATAAAAACGAAGCTGTAGTGATGGGATATACGGGAGGATCTTATTCTTTGTCCTCGATCGCCAATAATGATGTTAACGGAAATGTTTGTATCGGTTTCGGCGATCCAGAACCAGACCATATTTTAATTTTAGAAAACGATATTCCTAATTTGAGTCTAAAACTCAAAAGTTACGGCAACGACAGTACGATCGTAATTAGAGGCCCAGATAAACAAACAATTCGCTGTAGTTTTGGGCAAAATGACGATCGAGACGTATCAATTCAAGCAAAAAATTGGCGTGCTGGACGCTATGAAATTTGGATAGGTTCGATGGCTAGCGATCGACGCGTAGATTACGTTCTCTCAGCACAACAATAATTTAGAAAAGCTAACTCTCAACCAGAAAATTAAATGCGTGTCAGCTTAGAATGTAAAGACACACCAAACTCAATTAAAATCGCAACAATTTTAAAGAATGGGGTTTCATGATTAAAGGTTCGTCCAACTTAGATAAAACTTTGTTGTTAACACCACTTTCATCCAAGTCATAACTGAAAACTTTTTTAGCAGACAATTCCTCGTTTTGTAGCTTAACGTTAGTAGAACTTGCCGATTTATTAATCAACAAAAGCGATCTCCCTCCATTTTGCTGACTTACTGCCAGTGCTTCTAAACTAGAGCGATCGCTCTGTGTTGTGACAACTTTACCAATTAAATATTGATTGCCCCAAGCAAAAACATGAGCTGCTGGACGTAACTTGTTTTCTGGATCGATGATGCCATAAATTCCGTCCTTAAGATGCCAAGAAGCAGCCATGTCAATACCAGACTCGGCAAGGTGTTTAAACGCCGAAGCAAACCAAACCGCACCAATGTGAGTATTTTGCCTGGTTTCGCCAGAATCCCAGGTAAAATTGATGTTGTATTCGCTCAAAAATAAAGGAACTTGACGAGAGCGAACGTGTTTGGCGGCTAGATTGCGAAATCTGCCTACTTGGTCGCTAAATTCCCTAGGATAAGCCAAAATCTTTTCGGTAGATTCTTTAGCATCACCGCTAGCATAGCGATGCCACGAAATAAAATCGATGTTAGCGCCACAGCGATCGAGAAAACCATCCAATACAGAATCATTATCCCACGTAAGAACGGGGCCGCCAATTTTAAGGCGCGAGTCCCGATTTTTCATCGCAACTGCTGCTTTGTTATAAATTTGCCAGAGTTGGTCTAATTTACCTGCTTGTTGGTAAGCTTTCTCTTGTTCGTTAAATGGTTCCCAATACAGAATATTACGATGTTGGCGTTGGTTGAGAATGGTCACTAAATCGGCACAGAAATCGGCGTAGCGATCGAACTCCGAAGGCGCAAGCAAACCATTTTTATCTTGCGTCATCCATTTTGGCCAACTAGGAATATTTTGAACGATGGTCGGTTTGTGGGGATAGGAAACATCAAAAACTGCTTTAATTTTGTTTTCATCCCAAGTTTTCTTAGTGGCGTTCGTCCAGCGATCGCTCAACTCTTTGTGATGAATGCGAATTAAACCAATATTGAGTTCGCTCAGTTGTTTTTGAAAAACGCGATCGGAAGCTTTGTTTAAGTCAGTAATTTCGTAGTCGTTAGAACCAAACAACAAAGGAGTAGTCTGCGCGATCGATTTGAGCCAATCAACTTTTAGTGTCACCAAATTGGATGTTGTCGCTGACGATCGCGAAGAATCACTTAGTTTAATCGGGCGATCGCCACATGCAGTAACAAGCGCGCTAGCTCCCGCCAAACCGATCAGATATCTACGTTTCATAGCTCTTTTAGGTAATGGGTAATGATTAGTGCGCTTTCCCTATTCCCTAACCCCTCTTCCCTACTCTCTAGAAGATTGAATATACTTGCGATCGTAAGGATAGGGATAAGGTCTAGAAGCAATTTCAACGCCATTAACAACCAAAGCCAAAATTCTGGCATTTAATTGCTTGAGTTGCTCGACGCTGTCTTGTGCAGAATTGCGTTCGCTATAGTCGGGGCGAACTACAAATAAAACATTGGATATAATTGCTGCCATTAACGCTGCTTCGCTGGTCAAACTAACTGGAGGCGAATCGATCAAAATATAATCGTATTGACTCTCAGCATCGGCAGCAGCGATGGTTTGCTCGAATTTTCCTTGTGTAATCTTGGCAACAATATTACCTTCTTGGGGCATAGTGGGCAATAAGTCCAGATTGGGAAGCAATTGAATGGTTTGTTCGTTTGAATTTTGCTGAGGATTGCTTTTTGCGATCGCTTCGCGATCGAGCATCAAACTCATGCTCAACTCAGCTTTACGAAAATCGCCATCGACAATCAATACTCGAAAACCCAAATCGGCAAGAGCTTTAGCCAATCCAATCGTGACGGTTGTTTTTCCTTCTCCTGAAATCGAACTGGTAATCAACAAACGACGATTTTGAATTGGTTGCAAGCTAATTGCTGAAGCCAATCTCTGAAAGTCTAGTTCGGCTTCAGAGCCTCTTCCTAATTCTAATGGCGACAATAAATTGAGCTTTTTCAAACGACGAATTGAAAAGACGATCGGGAAGTTAAATACCTGCAAATCTTTGGCATCTAAAAGTGGATTGCGTTTCTCTAACCACATCAGCAAGGCAACACTACCAAGCAGCGAACACAGAACGAGGTTGAGTGCAGCTAAAGATAGTTTGGGGTTGGTTGGTTTGGTATCGACGGTAGGCGGTTCGAGAACTTGAACGTTGGGATAAGCACTAAATGCATTAATTTTTGCTTGCTGCAATTGTGCGACTAACCCTTGATAAACGCCCTCGGCAATTTCCTGTTGTCTTTTTAACTCTAACAAGCGAGCTTGGTTGGTGGGAATTAATTTGAGATTTTTTTGTAATTCTTCAATTTTCTGCCCGAGCAATTCTGCTTCCCGTTTCTGAGCGCTAGCCGAACTTTCAGCGACAACTAATTGTTGAATCAAATTGGCTCGTCCTTGTGGAGCATTGCTCGCTATCGTACCGTCTGTTTTAGCATCACCATATTGTTGCAATTGACGCTGTAAATCTTGGCGCTCTAGCGATAAATCCTCGACTAAAGGATCTTTATCGGTACGAGTAGCGCGGAGCGTATTCAATTGGATTTCTATTTGTCTGAGTTTGCCGCGAATGGCTTGATAATCTTGGTTTTCTCCCAAACCGACTGACTGCATTGCTCGATCTGGAGATAAGTTTAAACGAGCAGATAGTGCTTGAGTTCTATTTTCTTCGGCTTGTGCTTTAGCTTCGGCTTGTGCTTTGGCTGCGCTTAGGTTGCTAATTACTTTGACATTTTCTTTGGTTTGTTCGTCGCTGTTAACTAATCCCGAAGTGCGCTGAAAGTTTGATAGTGCGGCTTGAGTTTGATTTAGTTTTTGTTGGGCTTCTATTAATTCTCGATCGGTATACTGACTGCGTTTTTGAGCATCTTCCCTACGCAGTTCGTTGAGACGGTTGTTATAAGCTTCAATCCAAGCAGCCGATCGCTTACGTGCTAATTCGCGATCGCGCCCTTTTACATATAATTCTAAAGTAGTAGATTGTTCTTCAACGGCAACTTCAAACAATTTTTTATACTTGGCCAGTCGAGAAAATTTATTTTTTTCGGGATCGGCGGCGTAAACTTTTTGTATGACGATGTCGCTGGTTAGTACTGATTGCTGTGC
>JBOFLQ010000100.1:0-1774 GCA_051657945.1 Xenococcaceae cyanobacterium
ACGATGCGCCAACTAGGAACAAAATCATACCAAGCCATCAAAGCTAACAAGATAATTCCAGAAATCATAAAATCGACAAAGCTGACAACTACAGTACTTGCTGGCACAATTAGGCGAGGAAAGTAAACTTTAGAAATCAGTTGACTATTGTTGACCAAACTGTTGCTACATTCGGCAAGTGAGCTTGAAAAAAATTGCCAAGGCAGCATGGCAGCAAATACGAGAATTGGGTAAGGTACTCCTTCTGAAGGTAGTTTTGCTATATTGCCAAAGACAATGGTGGAAATAATCATCGCCAATAAAGGTCGAAGTAAAGCCCAGGCAACACCCATAACAGTCTGCTTATAACGGACTAAAATATCGCGCCACGCCAAGAAATATAATAGTTCTCGATAGTGCCAAATATCTTTCCAATATTGAGTTTCAGTTCGACCTGCTTCGATAGTTGTTTCTGTAATATGCATTTACACGTAATTTTTTACTAAACGATTAAACGCCCGTACTTGCTCGAAAGTATTAAAACCAAAGCAGCGAACTAGAAAAATGGCGATCGCCAGACGAATAGATTCTGGTTTAAATAAAAAGTCAAAGTGGTGAGCGATCGCTTGCCGATGAAAATAAGCAGCCTGTCGATAATCTTTGTTTTCCATCATTTTCCAAGCCAGGAAAAGATTTAACTTTGCATAGCATTGCGCCCTGAGATAAAGTGACTCAATCGGTAAAGAGCGATAGGTTTTCTCAATTAATACCCGAAATTCTGATAACATCGACTGACAATCTTTAGATTTGTTATCAGGATGTTGGCGATATTTAACTAAAACTTCCTTAATTAACCCGAAATGATAGCGAGAAGCGATTCGTATCCACATATCGACATCTTCAACTATCTTGATATTGGGATCGAATAAACCGATAACGTCAAAACAACTGCGTCGAATCATTGGTGAACTACCACAGCAAACTGGGTTATCACAGGCTTCGTATACTTTATGGTAGACATTTCCCTCGACTTCGTGTTTTCTAATTCGATTAGCATTACCGCGATCGTCTATGGTTATCGCCCAAGTATCAACTAAACCTACTTTTGGATTATTATCTAGACATTTTGACTGTTTTTCTAGTTTAGTTGACTCCCAGAGATCGTCAGCATCGAGTAAAGCTATATATTCGCCTTTTGCTTCCATTATTCCGTGATTGCGAGCTAAAGCAGTTCCTTGATTGGATTGAGAGATTAATCTGACTCTAGGATCTGTTAATCCACAAACCCATTCAACAATATTATCGCTACTACCATCGTTGATAATTAATAGTTCAAAATCAGTCCAAGTTTGCTTGAAAACACTTTCTACCGTTTCTGGTAGGTATTTCATCGCATTGTAGGCAGGAATGATTACTGAGATTTTTGGTTTGTTCATTGTTTCTTGAAGGACGCAAGCCTTGCGCCCTACTTTTTACTTGCTACTTGCTATTTGTAGGGGCGAACGGCCGTTCGCCCCTACCGCTACTTGCTACTTTTTCTCCCTCATGTCTGCTGTTCTCTTGATTTATGTCGAGATACTGCTGCCAAAAACTAGAAGATGTTAATTCGGTTGAGGCATCTTTCCATTGTTTACGAAGCGATCGCCATTTAAAACCGCTAATGAGCGCGACTTTTAGCCATCTAAATAACAGTTTGATTCCAGTTGTTTTGTCGATTTCGTTTTGAAATAAACAAGGAATTTCTCGATTGCTTTTAGACATTCCTTCTCTAAAAATCAAAACTCTTTTTTTACCC
>JBOFLQ010000101.1:0-17345 GCA_051657945.1 Xenococcaceae cyanobacterium
TGCAACCAGAGGAAAATTTAGAGTTAGATTCTGTTAATTTAACTCTGACATTAGCAAACATCTACGAGGATGTATTTTAAACAATTAGTTGTGAATAATAAACCATGAACGATCGACAATTAGCAATCAAAAAAATTGCTCTTTTTGGAACGAGTGCCGATCCGCCCACGGAAGGACATCAAACTATCTTAAAATGGTTGAGCGATCGCTATGACTGGGTAGCAGTTTGGGCATCGGATAATCCTTTTAAAGAACATCAAGCGAGTTTATCACAGCGAATGCAAATGCTGAGATTAGCGATCGCCGAGATTGAAACTGAAAAAAATAATTTGAAAGTATATGAAGAGTTGAGCGATCGTCGTAGTTCGATCGCAGTCGATAAAGCTAAAAAAATTTGGGGGGAAGAAGCAGAATACAGCTTAGTAATTGGTTCGGATTTAGTCAAACAAATTTCTAAATGGTATCGCGTTGAGGAATTATTGCAAAAAGCGAAAGTTTTAATCGTCCCTCGTCCTGGATATGCGATCGATCGAAAAGATTTAGAAACATTGCAAATTTTAGGAGGAAGATGGGCGATCGCCGATTTAGATGTACCAGCGGTTTCCTCTACCGCTTTTCGCGAACAAAAAAACGAGCGCGTTGTTGCTACAACTGTTAAAGATTATATTTATCGAGAAAAATTATACATTAATTAGTTTTATTTAAATTGAACTTTTTTGAATAAGGGAAAAGCAATCGTTAATTAAAATGAGTCTCAAACAAATAGAAATTCAGACAAATAGTAAAGCATTAGCAGACTTTAAAGTTGGAGTTGATAACGTTATTTTTTCTGTCGATCTTTGTTATAATCGACTTCTGGTAATGTTAGTTAAAAGAAAAGAAGAACCATTTGTCGATCGTTTAAGTTTGCCAGGTACTTTAGTCAGACAAGGTGAATCTTTAGAAGATGCCGCACATCGAACCTTAGCTGAAAAAATTAAAGTAAACAATCTCTATTTAGAACAACTTTATACTTTTGGAGGGCCTGGAAGAGACCCCAGAGAAGCACCAGAAATTTTTGGCGTACGCTATTTATCTGTGAGTTATTTTGCCTTGGTCAGATATGAAGAAGCAGAATTAATGGCTAAATTTGACGATATTGCTTGGTATCAAGTTCAACAAATACCTAAATTAGCATTCGATCACAATCAAATTTTAGAATATGGTTATCATCGTTTGCGAAATAAATTAGAGTACAGTCCGATCGCTTTTGATGTCTTACCAAAAGAGTTTACTTTAAACGAACTTTTTCAACTTTACTGCACGGTTTTAGGCGAAAATTTTGCTGACTATTCTAATTTTCGCAATCGTTTATTAAAACTAAAATTTTTATACGATACTGGTGTCAAAGTACTAAGAAAAGGTGCCGGTCGTCCTGCTAGTTTATATCGTTTTGATGCTGAAGCATTTGCACCATTAAAAGATAAACCATTGGTGTTTATTTAGGGAATAGGGATTAGGGATTAGGGATTAGGGATTAGGGATTAGGGAACAGGCAACAAGTGGTAATGAATCATAAACAACGAACAAAAAATAATGAAACTCGCGATCGCACAAATCAACCCAACAATTGGCGATATTGATGGAAATGCCAAACAAATACTTGAAGCGGCACAAATAGCAGCAGAAAAAAACGTTCGTTTGCTGCTGACTCCCGAACTATCTCTTTGCGGTTATCCACCAAGGGATTTATTGCTTTATCCTGGTTTTGTCGAGTCGATGTGGAAGCGAATTGAAACTCTAGCGCTAGAATTACCAGCTAATTTAGCTGTATTAATAGGAACGGTAGATTTAAATCCTCAAGCTGCTGCCAAAGGAGAAAAACCGTTATTTAATAGTATGGCTTTGTTGGATGGTAATAAAGTGCAGAAAATATTTCACAAACGCCTGTTACCTACCTACGACGTTTTTGACGAAGATCGCTATTTTGAAGCAGGAAGAGAAAGTAATCATTTTACTTTAAATCCAACTAAGGACATGGCATCATCATGCCCCGATCGAATAAACATCGGTGTTACCATTTGCGAAGATCTTTGGAATGATGAAAATTTTTGGGGCAAACGCAACTATGAGATTAACCCGATCGCCGATTTAGCTAATTTGGGTGTCGATCTAGTCATCAACCTGTCTGCATCGCCCTATAGTGTTAGAAAGCAGAAACTTAGAGAAGCAATCTTAGCTGACGCTGCTACTCGCTACCGTATGCCGATCGCTTATGTCAATCAGGTAGGAGGTAACGACGACTTAATTTTTGATGGAAATAGCGTTGTTTTCGATCGCGATGGTAAAGTCATCTGTCGCGCCAAAGCGTTCGATCGCGATTTGGAAATTATTGAATACGATGGGGAGAAAAAGAATTTCATTCCATCATCACCAGAAGGAAAAATAAATCCGCTAGCAGAAACTGATGAAGAAGAAATTTTTTCTGCTTTGGTTTTTGGTGTTAGAGATTATGCGAGAAAATGCGGTTTCAAAAAAGTAATTTTAGGTTTGAGTGGTGGGATTGACTCGTCTTTGGTGGCGGCGATCGCTGCTGAGGCAATGGGGAAAGAAAACGTTTTCGGCGTGTTGATGCCTTCGCCCTACAGTTCGGATCATTCGATTAGTGATGCCGAAGCTTTGGTTGCTAATTTGCAAATTAACAGTCACAAGTTACCTATAGGCGACGCAATGTCAGTTTACGATCGAACACTCGAACCTTTGTTTGCAAATACTTCTTTTGGTATTGCCGAAGAGAATATTCAGTCGCGCATCCGAGGCAATTTATTAATGGCGATCGCCAACAAATTTGGTTATTTGCTGTTGTCTACGGGTAATAAATCGGAAATGGCAGTCGGTTACTGCACTCTTTACGGAGATATGAATGGTGGGTTAGCTGTCATTGCTGACGTACCCAAAACCCGCGTTTTTTCGATTTGTCAGTGGTTGAATTGCGATCGAGAGATAATTCCCGCCAATGTCATTACTAAACCGCCCAGCGCCGAATTAAAACCAGGACAACTAGACCAAGATTCTTTGCCACCGTATGAAATTTTAGACGACATTCTCGATCGCATTATTTGCCAGCATCGATCCGAATCAGAAATAGTAGCAGCAGGACACGATCGGACTATAGTTAAAAAAGTAATGAAACTCGTAGCCAGTGCCGAGTTTAAACGCCGTCAAGCACCACCAGGATTAAAAATTACCGATCGCGCTTTTGGGACGGGTTGGCGTATGCCGATCGCCAGTCGATGGTTAACCCAGTGATTTCCGAATTCTGAATTTGTTTAAATCGTTTTAACTTAACCTGCGGTTCTATTGTAACTTTTGTAATTTTAAGAAGTTGTTCGCCCGATCGAAATTTTTGTTCGTTTAAAATTCGTTCCTCTTGTTCCAACATTTGTGTTCCTTCGTTAAAAAAGTCTTGAGCGCTGTTGGGCGTAGACAAACCATTAATTACTGACTGAGGAATTTGTTGTGCTGTAACAGAATTGATTGAAGCAAAAGCAAAAGCGATCGAACATATTTGAACAATTGCGCTTTTGTAAGTGTTAATGTTGCTCAAATTTTTACTCATAATAATTGAGAGTCCAGTTTGAGTAAATTTTCTGCTTTGTTTTCTCGATCTTTTTTAGTAAGATTTTTTAGCCTTTAATTCTAATTTTAAAACATATTTTATGTTTGTTAAAAAGCTAAATTTAAAGGTTGCCGTTTAATAGTTGCGAGCGCTTATCTTTAGTTTTTTACATTCGAGTTTATCTGACAAAATTTTTTCTCTATTTAGCAATCGGCATTGTCTTCTGTATTTCTACATTTTTAATTTAATATTTATATCGATCGAGATAGGTTGGAGTTGAGTAAAATTTATATAATTTAAGAAAGAATCTGCTACTTTAAATAGGTTGTGACTGTGCCTATTTCCACCCCAATCTTTAAATTTTTAACGACAGGATTAATCGGATTTATTATTCTTGTTAGTGCGAACTGTGATGGCAGTTTGGCATCGCAGTTTTCTAATGGTAAAGTTGTTTTTGATAAAGCTCCTCGTTTGCTAGATGCTGTCACTACTTTTAACAGCGTAAGAGCATGGGGAGCTACCTATTATTTCACGATCGAATTACCAAAAGAAGCTAACGAACCCTTGCAAAAGGTTATCATCACTCAGCGTCAGGGTAGTGAAGACATTGATTTTCTTTTAGATAAAACTATCGCGGTCGAAGGTTCATATGGCAATAAAGGAGAACAATTAAACTTGCAAACTGTCGATCGAGACGAAAAAACAGGAGAAATTACTGTAGTTTTTGATTCTCCCGTTCCCCCAGGAACAACTTTTTCCATCGGTCTCAAACCAACAGAAAATCCTTTCTTAAGCGGAGTTTATTTGTTTGGTATTACTGTTTTTCCAATCGGAAAACAACCTTCTCCTTTATATTTAGGAGTAGGACGTTTGGATTTTTACAGTGGTGGCGATAGTTTTGGATTTTAAAATTGACAAGAACTTTTTTTAGCCCTCGTAGTTTTTCTATAAATAATCTACAAAACTCTCAAACTCATAAATGAGATGCTAATCCCCAACGCCAATCCTACAAATACTTGAAAGGGAGTATGCCCCAATAATTCTTTTAATTTTTCTTCGTTAAATTCTTTTCCCTCCTCAAAAAGTTCTTCAATAAGTTGATTGAGAATTTTAGCTTGTTTTCCCGCAGCTTGACGCACACCAGCAGCGTCATACATGACGATAACGGCAAACAAAGAGGCGATCGCAAATTCAGCAGAAGACCATCCCTTAGTCAAACCTACCCCTGTCGCCAATGCACCAACCAAAGCTGAATGCGCGCTGGGCATTCCACCAGTTGTTACTAAATAACGAAGATTAATTTTTCGATTTCGAATCAGTTCGATTACTAGCTTTAATCCTTGAGCCATCAAACAAGCTAGGATTGCAATTAGCAGTACCTGATTGCTTAAAATGTCGGGGAATTCCTGCATGGTAAATTTGTGTTCTCAAAAACAGTGGTAGTAAATATTTTTTAATGATTGCGGGTGGTGATGAAGTTGGCGATCGCTCGTAAAGGTTCGGCACTATCTCCAAACTCAGCTAGTGACTCTTGGGCAGCATCGATTAGCTGTTGCGCTTTCAGTTTGGATTTTTCTAATCCCCACAAACTAGGATAAGTAGCTTTTTGTGCTTGTAAATCTTTCCCAGCAGTTTTTCCCAACTCTTCTTGAGTGGCGGTGATATCTAAAATATCGTCGATTATTTGAAAAGCTAAGCCAATATTACAAGCATAACGAGATAACTTTTCAATTTCTTCTGCCTCAGCACCGGCTAAAATTGCTCCCGTTACTACAGAACTTTCCAGTAACGCCCCTGTTTTGTGAGAATGAATAAAAGTTAGGGTTTCTTCATCAACATCGGTTTTTCCTTCCGATTCTAAATCGACAATTTGACCGCCCACCAATCCAGCCGCACCAACAGTTTTAGCCAAGCGAGCGATTACTTGTATCAGTCTTTGGGCAGGTACATTTTTAGTTTGGGTAGCGACGTATTCAAATGCATAAGTTAAAAGTGCATCTCCAGCCAAAATTGCTACGTCTTCCCCAAATACCTTGTGGTTAGTTAATTTTCCGCGACGATAATCATCGTTATCCATAGCGGGAAGATCGTCATGAATTAATGACATGGTATGAATCATCTCAACTGCACAGGCAGTTGGCATTGCCATCTCGATCGTTCCCCCAGTTAATTCGCAAGTAGCTAGGCAAAGAATCGGACGCAAGCGTTTTCCTCCAGCCAACAAAGAATAACGCATCGATTCGTAGACTTTTTCTGGTCTAATAACTGGAAGCGAGCGGTCTAAAGCTTCTTCAACTATGACTTTTCTCTGTTTGAGATAAGTCTTGAGGTCGAATCCCTGAGATTCCTCCACCATAACTGTTTTTTCGTCTATTTTTACCATGTCTTCACGCTGAATCAACCGACTGCTCTATCCATTTTACAGGGATTAGGTCGATCGGTTATCAGTTATTAATGGTTCATAATTCAACGCTGCACCGGGAAATCAGTAATAAGTAAAAACGCGGCACACTAGCCCCTAGCCCCTAGCCCCTATTCCGAATGTTTCAACACCACCTCTAAATACTTACTTTCCATCAGGAAAGCGCCATTAGCAAAACGAACGCCCCAGTAGCCTCCAGGACGGCGATCGAGGACTGTACCTTCTTCTCCAACTTCAACAACGCTAGGTGGGCGTAGCATTGGCATTGGTTCGGCTGTTTTTAAATAGGGAGGCAAAACTGTGACTTTAACTTTGTCACCAACAGCAATTTCTCGTTCTGTCATTATTTGTAATTAATTAGCTATATTTAATTGTGTTCTAATTAATTGTGCCAATTTTTCTGCACTATCTTTTAAAGCTAATTGGCTGACGTTTTCTGCCATGACTTCTAATTGCTTTTGCGATCGCAATAAATTGGAAACTTCATCTCTGAGGCGATCTTTGCTTAGATCTTCTTGTCGAAAAACAATCGCTGCATCAGCATCGGCAAAAACTTTAGCATTATAAGCTTGATGATCTTCAGCAGCAAAGGGATAGGGGATCAAAATAGCAGGAGTACGCGAAATCGATAATTCTGTAAGCGATCCCGCCCCAGCACGACTAATCGCCAAATTAGCTCTTTGTAGCAAACCAGCCATATTATCATAGAAAGGCAGGGCAATATAGCTCGGATGTTGCAAGCTGTCAATTTCTGGGTCATTATTGCCCGTCAAATGCACGATCGCCGCCCCCATGGATAGCCATGTCGGAGCGATTTCTCTGACTAGCTTATTTAATACTATAGCTCCTTGAGAACCACCCATGACAACAATTAAAGGTTGGTTATCGGCAATGGGTAGATCTAGTTTTTGAGGGCTTTGAAATTGAGCGCGCACTGGTGTACTGACATATTCAGTACGAGCGCGAGGTAAATATTTGGCGCTACCTTCAAAACCGAGGGCAACCACGCTACACAGCGGACTCAACCAGCGGGTTACTTTTCCTGGCAAAAAATTTGATTCATGTAAAATAACTGGTATTCCCAGCCATTTTGCTGCTAGTATTGATGGGGCTGCTATGTAGCCTCCTGTGGTGAAAACCAGCTCGATTTGCCGCTCTTGGAGTAGTTTTTTTACTTTAAATACCGATAGTAACAGTAAAGATAAAACACGTAGTGTATTTACGCCAAAACGCTGTTGAAAACCACCCACATCAATAGTGTTTAATGGATATTGCTTGGGAACAAGTGTTTGTTCCAATCGATTGGGAACGCCCAACCATTCTATGCGATCGCCCTGCAATTTTTCGACCAAAGCAAGAGCGGGAAATAAATGTCCGCCAGTACCGCTGGCAGCAATCATCAATCGAATTGGTCGTTCTGACACGAGTCTGTTAGCTATGAAGGAGAATCACTATCTCTTATACCTCGTATCCCTTAAGATAGCAAATATAAACCACAGTAATTTTAGAATATGATTACAGAAAAAATTAAAACTTAAATAATTTACACAGTCGTTCTTATTCATGACTTACCAGTCATTTTGCAAGAAAACAGTACTAATGGCGACTCTCTATTCCTAGTATTCTTAAATAAATATAATTCAAACAATAGCGCGTTTTATGAATCTAAGATTTGTTAAATACGCTAGTATAAATTCAGACCTAGCTCTTTACTCTTTCTTTACAAAAACTATTTAGATTGTAAAGACTGTAAAGCAGCAAGATTAAATTGACCTCTTATAGTGAAAATATTTACTGATGCAAAAAACATCAGCGATCGAACTACGATTACACACTTTCGCCCCTCACGACATGCTGCCGCTGCAGCAAGATGCCTTTTGGCTAGTCAAACAGGGAGCAGTTAAGACGTTTACTTGGAACGAAGACGGAACGGTAATTACTCTAGGCTATTGGGGTTCTGGAGACGTTATCGGTCAACCGCTTTCTCAAGTAAATCCATACCAAGTTCAGTGTTTAACCTACGTCGAAGCTTCTTGTATTCCTTGGCACCAATGTAATTGGCTTTCTGACGCTTTTCGCCGTCACATTCAACAAACAGAAGAATTGCTTTGCATCGTGCGATCGGAACGAATGCATCAACGATTGTTGAAAATTTTAACTTGGATGGCTGTCAAGTTCGGTCGCCAAGTCGAACAAGGAAGGCTAATCGAGATTCCACTGACTCATCAGGAACTGGCTGAAGTGATTGGCACGACTAGAGTTACGGTAACTAGACTAATTAATCTCTTCGAACAAGATGGTGTTATTAGTCGCCCTCGCCGTAATTTTATCGTTCTACATTCCAAGTCTAAAGACGATGATACAGCCGAGCGATAACTGCAAAAATACGATCGAGCGACAAAATAAAATAGTCATGAGTTATTACCGATCGCCGAGGAGCGCATTTCTGAAGCGTCTTCAGAAATGCCATTGGCGCTCCGCTTTTGTCAGTTATTGGTAGTAGCAATTCACTCTTTGATTAATTAAATAACTTTCGACACGTAATTTACGGCACGAGTGCGATCCCACCCGTGCCGTCTTCAATTGTGAATTTTTACATAAAAATAATCTAAAACTAATTGAGAATAGCTAGCGTTAAACTTAAAATTAGTAACTCAGCCTACTTTAATGTTTTAACTTAGGCTATCGAATAATTTTAAATTATTCTCAGTAAACTCAATGGTTCGATCGCGTGAGGAGTGGAAAACTATGTCTAGAAAAACCAAAAAAATTTTTTGGCAAAAATCAGCCAAATTATGGATATTAACCACAATTATTAGCGCTGTGGCAAGTTTAAACCCAGCCATAGCTCAAGAAAACCGTAAATCTTCCGTCAACAGCGACTTAATCGATCGAGTAGAAAGCTACACTCTTGAAGGACAACCAACCGAAATCGAGCAAGTAACTGGAGTCAACCAATTAAAAGACGTATCGCCAACAGATTGGTCATTTGAAGCATTACAAAGTTTAGTCGAACGCTATGGTTGCATTGCGGGTTATCCCAACAGTACCTACAGAGGTAATCGCGCCCTCTCGCGCTACGAATTTGCGGCTGGATTGAATGCTTGCTTAAATCAGATCGAACGTTTGGTTGCATCGAGCCAATCAATTGCGCGCGAAGATTTAGACAAAATTACACGCTTGAGCGAAGAATTTCAAGCAGAATTAGCCACCCTTCGAGGTAGAGTTGACGGTATTGAGGCTCGAACCGCCGAACTCGAACAAACTCAATTTTCCACCACGACAAAACTAGAAGGACAAGTAATCTTCGGTTTGGGCGGTATCGTCACAGGGGATAATGCTGAGGGAGAAGAAGTCGATCGCAATACCGTCTTAGGTCATCGAACTCGCTTGGAATTAAACAGTAGCTTTACAGGTAAAGACAATCTGTTTGCCAGGTTATCAACGGGAACTTTTCCCGAATTTGCCGAACAAACCGGTTATTTTTCGGGGGAGTTAGGTTTCGCTCAACCTGAAGACAATGACATCGCTTTAGAAGTTCTGCAATATGGCTTTCCCTTGGGAGAAAATACGAATATTTTGGTGAGTACGGCGGGAGGTGCGACAGATGATATAGCCGATACGGTTAACCTTTTTGATGGAGATGGTGCTGAAGGTGCTATATCCAAATTCGGTACGCGCAACCCGATCTATTATCCGCCAGGTGGTGCCGGTCTTGGCATTACCCACGAATTGGGAGATAAGTTTGAAGTCAATGCCTTGTATTTAGCTAGTTCGGCGAACGATCCCACAGAAGGAAGTGGTTTGTTTAATGGCGCTTACAATGCTTTTGGGCAAATACTGTTCAAGCCTAACGAGAATTTACGAATTGCTGCTAACTACAATCATGGTTATAACCAAAGCGATACAGAAACTGGCAGTAGTTTGGCAAACCTTCAAAGTTTGACAGAAGATCGCTTTGGAGAAATTGTTCCTACTTCTAGTAATTCTTATGGAGTACAAGCTTCCTGGAAACTCAGCGATCGCTTTGTTTTGGGCGGTTGGGGCGGTTACAGCCAAGTTACTGCTCTTTCTAGCTTGGAAGGACAGCTCGATCGCGGCACTCAAGACATATTTAACTGGGCAGTGACTCTCGGTTTTCCCGATCTGGGTAAAGAGGGAAATTTGGCTGGTATTGTCGTCGGTATGGAGCCTTTTGTCTCTGAATCCAGTATAGATACATTGGGAGAAGATGAAGATACTTCTATACACGTAGAAGGTTTTTACCAATACAAAATTAACGATAATATCGCCATCACTCCTGGCTTAGTTTGGGTAACTTCTCCCAACGGTAATGAGAATAACGACGATCTCGTCATCGGTACGATTCGAACTACTTTTAGTTTCTAATAGCTAGCAATGCCCAATTTTCCTCTCTCACTAAAATTTAATCGCCGTCAATTACTTAAATACGGGGCAGCTTTGAGCGCGTTAGGGGGAACGATGGGCATTGCCAGTCATATTTATCGATCGTCTGAAACCCGATCGAACATAAAAATTCCTAGCCTTGACGAAGGAGTACTCGCCGCTAAAGATAATCCTTTCAACCCGATGACTTTGCTGCGAGATTTCGACTATGGAACGGTAAAAAAAGAAAATGGACGCGTAGTTAGAGAATTTCAGTTAACAGCGCGAAGTTCGACTTTACAACTTAACAATGCGGTTTCATTTGTCAGTTGGAACGTTAACGATCGCGTACCAGGGCCAACTTTAAGGGTAACCGAAGGCGATCGGGTACGGGTATTTTTTCGTAACGAAGGCGGACATTCCCACAGCCTCCATTTTCACGGCATTCATCCCGCCGAAGTGGATGGAGTTAAACCAGTGCGAAACGGCAAAGAAACAGTTTATGAGTTTGATGCCGAACCCTATGGCGTTCATCTCTATCACTGTCATGTTGCTCCCATAACCAGACACATCGGCAAAGGATTGTACGGTATGTTTATCGTCGATCCCCCCCAAGCAAGACCACCCGCCGACGAAATGATAATGGTGATGGGGGCTTACGATACCAATAACGATCGCAGCAACGAATTGTATGTTTTTAACGGCATTCCCAACTATTACAGAGATAATCCGATTCGGATTTATCAAAATCAGTTGGTGCGTTTGTATCTGCTCAATCTAATTGAATTCGATCCTGCGGTGACGTTTCACATTCACGCCAACATGTTTCAAGTATATCGAACTGGTCGATCGCTAACTCCTAGTGAAGAAACCGATGTCATCACTATGGGAACGGCGGAACGACACATTTTGGAGTTTTCTTATCATTACACAGGACGATTTATGTTTCATCCCCACCAAGATTACATCGCCGAACATGGCTGTATGGGGAATTTTCAAGTTATCTCCTCTGTCGAGGAGAAGGCAGGAGGCAGGAGGCAGAGGGCAGAAGGATGATTTTTCGGTTAGATCCACAAACTCTGCATGCTGCCCGCCTTCGACCCCGCGAGGGTTTAAGACCCCCGCCAACGCCAGTCTTTTTTAGCTCTGTATCCCACCTTTCAACCAAACCTTTTGCCTCCTGCCCTCTGGAGGCGGAATTTACGTCCGTTACCTCCGAAAAGTTTATCCGCCGTCCCTCTGCCTTCTTTTGAATTCTAGTTAATTTTGAATTATGTTATCTAATTTTCGTTTTTTTTCGATTGCGATCCGCGCACGCTTCGCGATCTCCCGCAGGGGCGGCACACTTTCAGGCCGTTGCACGGCCCGAAACAGCGGCCGCAAGTGCTACGCAATCGCCACTTTTGCAGTGACTTTAATTTCTTTAAGCGGATGTGGTGCTAATTCTCCTACCAATACTGGGGATAGCGCTACAAATTCAACACCAACGACAGAAACAAGTAATGCGCCCAGTCATTCCGGTTCGCATAATACGCAAACAAATACAACAGAAGATAAAGATGTCGAATATATGACCAGTTTGGGCTTGATGCGCGGTCATTTGATCGTCGCTAAAGAATTAATCGACAAAGGCGATTTAGTACAAGCAGAACCTCATATCGGTCATCCAGTCGAAGAACTTTACGGCGAGATCGAAGCCGAATTGACAGCGCGTCAAGTACCAGAATTTAAAACAACTTTGAATCAACTACACGATTCGGTCAAGGCAAAAGCTGCCGCCGCCAAAATTAAACCTCAATACGATGCTGCTATTAGCGCGATCGATGCTGCTGGCAAAGGCGTTCCCGACAGCAAACGCGACACTCCACAATTCGTTGTCAGCGTCATCGATGGTTTGCTGGATACTGCCGATGGAGAGTATCAAGCAGCGATCGACAAGGGTAAAATTGTCGAAGCGATCGAATATCAAGACTCGCGAGGATTCATTCTTTATGCCGAATCTTTATTTCAAGGTGTTTCTCCCCAACTAAAACAAAAAAATGCTGAGGCGACTAGCGCGATCGCCACTAATATGACAGATCTCAAAAAAGCTTGGCCTTCACCCCTTCCTCCAGATACGGCGGTTAAAACCCCAGAGGAAGTAACTAAGTTAGTTGCCACCATCAAAGAAAATATTGACCAAATCAAATAGTCAGGGCAAAAAAAATATCCCTTTTAAACTCAATAACCATTGCGATCGAGCGAGAATATATTGTAGTTATGTTATCGATCTAATTCGCAATTATTTCCATGAAACAAGTTTCGGAATATCTTTTAGCGAAAAAATTGGCGCGGCAAAAAATTGTCTCATTAACGTGTTACGACTACCCAACCGCCATACTACAAGAACGAGTTGGAATCGATTTACTGTTTGTTGGCGATAGCGTCGGCACTAATGTTTTAGGCTATGCAGACGAAACAGAAGTAACCATGGATGATATCGTTCATCATCTTAAAGCCGTACGACGAGGCGCGACTAAAAGTCATATTTTGGCAGATTTGCCCTATGCATCTTACGAAACCCCCGCACAAGCTTTAAGTAATGCCCAGAGATTAGTTGCTGCTGGTGCGGATATCGTCAAATTTGAAGGCGCAAATACCGAGATTGTTACTTATTTAATTAAACATAACATTGAGGTGTGCGGTCATTTAGGCTTGCTACCGCAAACTCAGCAAAAAAAAGCTTTTGTGGGTAAAGATTTCGCTGGGGCGCAACAATTAATTCGAGATGCTTTAGCTTTAGAAAAAGCTGGCATCAAACTATTAGTATTAGAATTAGTTCCAGAAGAATTAGGTAAAATTGTCAGCGATCGATTAAAAATTCCCACTATAGGCATCGGCGCGGGAAAATATACAGACGGACAGGTTTTAATCGTCAACGATATTTTGGGAATTACACCGCGCCAATTAAAATTAGCTAAAAGATATGTAGACTATCAAAATTTAACAGTAGATGCGATCGCTCGATATAAAGAAGAAGTTGAAAAAATTTCTTTTCCCGCCGAAGAAAACCTTCGTCATATGGCAGAAGATGAATTAGAAAAGTTAGTTGAGTGGTTGCGATTGAATAGCCAGGAGTAAGCTCACCTCCGCCTGAAGCCCTACGGCTTTCGCCCACTCACTCAGACATCGATATAGCGATCGCTTTAGGATGAGCGAAAAAAAAATCTAAAAACTAGTTGACAAACTAAAAAATTTTTGAAATAATAATAAACGTGCTGAAAAAGCACTTGCGGGTATAGCTCAGTGGTAGAGCGTCACCTTGCCAAGGTGAATGTCGCGCGTTCGAATCGCGTTACCCGCTTTTTAATTATTAGTTTAGAAATATTGGGTTTATAGCCTCAAGTAATACCAAGTTCACTGGCGATCGCATTAGCTATTGTCATTTTGGTGTCACAATTCATTCGTAAGATTAAGCAAAAATAACTCGAAAATTTTCTACTATATAAAGAAAAAATGCGATTGTGATTGAAGAGATCTAGCAACTGTGAACTTTATAGAACGGCAACCTTACTAAAAATTTAGCGAAGTTTGTTCGCGCTTCGCGATCGCCTTTTGCCTTCAGTAGTTCGAGCAGAACGCTCACAAATTAGCACCTTAGCTCCAAGATAAAAGCAAATGCAAGACGACAAAAAGAGGTGGTGGCAAACATCTCGACGTAATTTTTTGGCACGAGCGTTGACGGCAGCAGGAGGGGCGATCGCGGCTCCATCTTTGCTAAAATCGGCTCAAGCCCAACAAGAACCATCAGCAATGCCAACCGCTGAAGGTGAAATACAGGTAACGCTCAATATCAACGGTCGAGAACAACCCCTCAATATCGAACCGCGCGTAATGCTTTTAGATGCCCTGCGAGAAAGGCTTGGATTAACGGGTAGTAAAAAAGGTTGCGACCACGGACAATGTGGTGCTTGTACCGTAATTATCGACGGACAGCGAGTTTATTCTTGTCTGGCATTAGCTGTCATGCAAGATGGTAAGGAAATTGTCACGGTTGAAGGATTAACACAAGGCGAAACTTTACATCCCGTGCAAACTGCATTTATTGATAATGACGGTTTTCAGTGTGGTTACTGTACTCCAGGACAAATTTGTGCGACTGTTGCCTTACTCGATGAAGTCAAACGCGGTTGCGCCAGTGCTGTTACCGACGATCTTAATAGCCCGCCTCAACTTGCACAATTGTCAGAGACAGAAATTCGCGAAAGATTGAGCGGTAATCTTTGTCGCTGTAGTGCTTATAACGGCATCGTCGCAGCAGTCCAACAAGCAACGGGACAAACCCCACCCGATCCGACAGCATTAATGTTAGTGCAAGATGCGGAGGAACCTGCGTGAAAAACTTTACCTATATTAGGGCAACCTCTACCAAAGATGCCATACAAAAAGCAAGCCAAGAAAAAGCAGCGAATTTTATTGCAGGGGGAACGAATTTAATCGATCGCCTCAAAGTTTTTCTCGACGAACCCTCGCAACTAATCGATATTTCCCGCTTAAATCTCAACCAAATCGATCGCACTCGTGATGGAGGTCTTCGCATCGGGGCATTAGTTAGCAATACAGCCGTTGCCGATAATCCTGAAATTCGCAGTAACTATCCCCTGCTATCTCGCGCCATTCTTTCAGGCGCATCGCAGCAAATTCGTAATATGGCAACGGTAGGTGGTAATTTAATGCAGCGCACTCGCTGTCCTTATTATTATGATACGGCTTTTCCCTGCAATAAACGACAACCTGGTTCGGGCTGTCCTGCGGCGACGGGAATCAATAAAATGCACGCGATTTTAGGAGCAAGCGAACAGTGTTTTGCGGTTAATCCTTCGGATATGTGCGTGCCTTTGGCTGCTTTAGATGCGGTAGTCGAAGTTGAAGGAGTGAAGGGGCGCAGAGAAATCCCTTTTACCGAGTTTCATCGACTCCCTGGCAATACTCCTCAGTTGGATAATAATCTCGCCCCTGGAGAAATCATTACGGCAGTTATTTTGCCGTCCGTCTCCTTTGCCAATGGCGTATATTTAAAATTACGCGATCGCGCTTCCTATGCCTTTGCCCTCATTTCCGTGGCTGCTGCCTTAGATATCCAAAACGGAAAGATTCAACAAGCGCGTATGGCACTAGGCGGTGTGGCACATAAACCCTGGCGATCGCCCGAAGCTGAAGAGTTTTTAAAAGGTAAAGCAGCAGAAACGACAATTTTTCAACAAGCCGCCGAGATGGCTTTACAAGAAGCCAAACCATTGAAATATAACGCTTTTAAAGTTGAGATGGCAAAACGTGCCATTCGTCGTGCCTTAACCGTTTCAGCCCAAGGAGGAGGAATTGCATGAATGAGTCAAAGAAAACCTCAGTCAGCCGCACCGATGGACGGGCAAAAGTTACGGGTACGGCTACCTACTCTGCCGAACACCAAATAGAAGGGCTAGTGCATGGCTATTTAGTCACTTCTGCGATCGCCAAAGGTCAAATTCGTACTATTGACACCCGCGTCGCCGAACAATCCCCAGGGGTTATAGCCGTTTTTACCCATCGCAACGCGCCAAAACTATTCAAACCTGCCAACGATTTTAAAACCTCTATTATTTACGAATCGCGCTTGCCTTTATCAGACGATCGCATCCATTACGGTGGACAAATTATTGGCTTAGTGGTTGCCGATACCTTTGAGAGAGCGCGTCATGCAGCTCAGGCGATCGATGTGGAATACGACAAACAACCCCCTCTTGTCGAGCCAGAAAAAGCTACTTTTAAAGAATCTCCTGGGATGATGGGGCAAGAGTTTAAATTTGAGAAGGGCAGCTTTGCTAACGGAAATATCCAACAAACTAATCCCGATCGAACCATTGAGGCAACTTATTTTACTTCATTAGAACACCATGCACCGATGGAACCCCACGCCATCATTGCTCAATGGCGGGGTAACGATGCCGTTACGATTTACGAACCTTCCCAATGGGTGCAGATGGGGCAGCGAACCTATGCTGAAGTGTTGGGCTTGCCAGTAGAGCGCGTTAGACTCGTCAGTCCTTACATTGGTGGCGCTTTTGGCTCAAAAGCGTTTCCTTGGCCTCACGGATTGCTTTGTGCGGCGGCTGCCAAACAAGTAGGAAAACCCCTCAAAGTCGTCGTTTCTCGCCGTCAAATGACTGCCAATACGGGACATCGATCGCACACCGAACAGCGCATACGCCTCGCTGCGACTCCAGATGGAACTTTAAGCGCGATCGAACACGAAGCCAAATCTGCTGCCTCCCCTGCTGGTGAGTTTAGCGAACCTTGTACCAAAATGACACCCGTGATGTATGCATGCCCAAATATGCGAGTATATCAAGAGTTGGCGATTTTAAATGTGGGAGTGCCTACCTTCATGCGAGCGCCTGGAGAAACTCCTGGGATGTGGGCATTAGAATCGGCAATGGACGAACTCGCTTGGAAGTTGAACATCGATCCAATTGCCCTGCGACTCAAAAATCTAGCCAAAGGCGACCAACGCCAGGGATTACCGTTTTCCGAGCATCATTTTGCCGATTGTCTGAATGTAGGAGCAGAACGCTTTGGCTGGAAGGAAAGCCAACAACCTCGCTCCCTTACCCGTGACGGCAAACAAGTCGGGTTTGGTGTTGCAGCCGCCACATATCCAGGCTATCGCGGAGCTACCTCCGCCAAGGTACGACTTTTGCCCGACGGTAAGGCTCACGTCTTGACGGCAGGGAATGATATGGGAACGGGTGCTTATACTGTAGTTGCGATGACGGCATCAGAAGCCCTCGGTTTACCCATCGAGCAAATTCGGGTAGAAATGGGGGATTCTCGTTTACCCGACGGTGGAATTGCAGGGGGTTCTCAAATGACGGCTTCCCTTTTACCTGCGGTTAAAAGTGCTTGCCAACAACTGCTTCAACA
>JBOFLQ010000102.1:0-6915 GCA_051657945.1 Xenococcaceae cyanobacterium
GCAGTACTTTTAAAGTAATTGATTTTTATGCGATCGATCGAGCAATTAATAGACAAGAACAAGTTTTATCTTTTGTTTTTAATCGTCCTGTTGAAAAAAACAATTTAGATAAAAATATAGAAATTACACCAGAACTACCTGGTAAAATTAGCTGGAATAAAAATAAACTAATTTATACAACTAAAACAATACCTGATTATGCAACCAACTATCAGGTCGAATTATCAGGCATTAAAGAAGCCGGTAATAATAAAATTTTAGAAAATTTTCAAACACAGTTTAAAACGCGCGATCGCTATCTTGGTTATATAGGGATTCAACCCAAAGAAAGAGGCAGATTAATTTTATTAGATCGAACTAACCAGCAAAAAAATATTTTAACTCCACCCGATTTATTGGTAACTAATTTTAAACTTTATCCTAATAGCGATCGAATTTTATTTTCTGCTTTAGACAATAGCGATCGAGATCGAGAATTTGGCAAACAACAAATTTATACAGTCACTACTGGGATTAATTGGCAAGCCTCAGAAAAAACTCAACCTGCGGGAAGAATAGAGTTAATTTTAGACTCAAAAAAAGATCGAAATCAACAATTCGATTTGTCTGCTGACGGTAAAACAATCATCGTACACAGAAGCAATCTAACTAACCCAAGCGACTCCAGTTTGTGGATCGTACCTAGTGAAGGAAAACCTAGACCATTAGGAATGTCAGCAACTCAGTTTTCGATCGCGCCCGACGGTAAAACTGTAGCGATCGCTCAAGGAAAAGGTATATTTATGCTAGCGCTAACTCCAGATGCAGCTTCATCCCAGCAATTTATCCTCGGTTATGGCAAAGTCTTAGGTTTTTCTAAGGATGGTTCTCAAAAATTAGTAGTTAAATACAATCGAGATTATTCTCAGTCTCTAGCTTTAATAACCGAAAATAACAATATTCAAAATATATTTAAAAGTACAACTCCGATCGGAGAGTGTCAATTTAATCCCAACCAGCAAGATACTATTTACTGTCTCAAAACAGAAATCAAACAAAAAGAAGGTGTATCTTATGAAGAACCGGTTCTTGCTGCGATCGACCTCAAAACTTTAAAAACTGAATCTATAGCAGTCATCCCCAACTATCAAGATGTCAAAATGAGCGTATCGCCAGACGGTAGGCTGATAATTTTCGACCAAACCATAACCACGCCGCCGAAAACGAACAACGAATTGCTAACCGAATCTGGAGGCGCGATCGCCAACGCCAGTCTTTGGTCATTATCTTTAGACGATACCAACAAAACCCCCCCCCAACAAATCGAAGTTGGTTTTTATCCCAAATGGATACCTTAAAATATGAGCTAGGAAGTATTTTAACTATTTCGTTTCATTTTTTTTAATTCTTCGTCTATTTCCAATTGTTGAAACTTTGTTTCTAAAGGATCGCTGCTGCGACTGTAACTAGAATTTACACCACGATCCCAGCCTACTGTATTTTGGTTTGAAGAAGTTCGAGCATTGTTTGTAGAAGCTTTTACTCGATCGGCTTTTTCTTTAATTTCTTGCTGTTTTATTTTTATTTGAGCGAGCAATTCTCTAGACTGAATGAGACGTTTTTTCGCACCTTGCATCTGCCCCCAAAGCTGATTTCCCTGTCTTAGCAAGGCGGCTTCTCTTTCTTGTGCGGCACTGGCTAAATCTTGTCTGCCCGCAGCTTTTGCTTTATCAATTCTGCCATGCCAAGTTTGAATATCGCGGGCGACGGCAAGAATCTCATTTTGAAGATTTTTTTCTTGATTTTGGAGGTCTAAAATTAATTTTTGCGTATCTCTTTCTTGTTCTCTAAGCTGCTCTTCGATCGCCTGTAACTCCAGATGGGGATTGTCACGCAAAAACTCCTCTAATCTAGCTTCGAGAAACTGACTGAAATCATCAAATAAACCCATCTAGCACTCCATAAAGCTACTACAAACAATATAGCAGGAGACGTTCCATGGAACGTCCCTACAAAAGTCGATCGGCTTAAGTCTAAACTATTCCCTATTGCGTATTCCCTAAATTTAAAATTTCTCCCCAACACTAAGGGAACGAACTTCACCGTGACGAACGATCGCCACACCGCGATCGCTGACGGATTTTAACATCCAACCAGTATCGCCAATTACTTCGCCCTTCCAAAATTGTTTGGTGGTATCGTTAGTTTCAAACATAGCTGCCGATTGTTGCCCTAAATCGAGCAAACCAATCAAAGTATACCCTGCTGCGACTGGTTGCGATGCAGCAACTCTAGCAGGCGATGCTGGTTGTGTTTCTGGTGTTGAAGTTGAGGCTGGTTCGTAATTTGGTACGGGTGGCGGCGGTGGTAGCTGGGAGGTTTTTTTGAATGCAGGAGTTTTCTTTGGTGTAGGGGGAGGCGGTGGAGTAAAAGCAGGTATTTGTGCTATGGTTTGCTTTTTAGGTACGGCAGGACTAGGTAATGTCGCTCCCATGGGCAGTGCTGCGGCAGTCTGCCAAGATGGGGTAGTTGGGGTTATTGGTATGTTGACAGGGGGAATTATCGATCGCTCGACTGAGAGTTTTGATTCTGAATTAGCTGCTAAAACTTCTGTCTGTTTTTTCTGAATTTGAGCTTTGCGATCGATCGCCTGAAGAGATTTCTTCATGTAATTGACAAATTGCACCTCAGCATCGCTCAAATTTTCAGGTGAAGAAAGCAGGGCTGTTCGATCGCCAAATAATTGAGTGAATTGGAAATTGAATTTGCTTGCCAGAAAATAAAATACTGTCAGCGAATAAACGCAAGCGATCGCCAAAAAGATTTTATCTAAATGAGGGCGATTGGAGCGATCGCCATTAGACTCTAATTCGGTTCTGAGATAATCTGGAAATTGGTAACGAGTTAAGCGCGTTGAAGATTGGTTGTTGGCTGAGGCTATTAATCCAGATTGAGAATCGGTTGAGTCTTCTACTAGCTCGACTGCTTGTTGAAATTGTAGGGCATTTTTTTTTGCTAGTGCTTGGGAATCTCGTTCGGCTTGCGCGGGTGCGCTGCCTGTACCATTAGGAATGTAATTTTGAGTGCAATCGAGCGGTGGTGCTATAAAAGATTGGAAAGAAATCGCGGTTTGCTTCGGAATCGGTAGAGAAGTTGACTTAGAATTTTCCGTAAAGTTACTGTCGATTTTAATGCCAAGATTGCTAATTCGATCGCCTAAATTAAACGACCAAGACTGAAGAGGAATACAGATAACTATCGGCTGCACGCGTTCGGAAATTTCGTAAGCTGAGATCTTCTCGACATGGTAGGGAATATGAGAAACATCGGTTTTGGAGCTTGGCAATAAATTCGCCGTACAACTTTTTTCTTGGTACGGAAACGCACTTTCAGGTGGCACAGGCATTTTGCCATCTAATTTTAGTGAATTCCTTGCCCACTCCTGATTTCGCTTGGTATCTTGAGACATCGATCGCACCATAGGTGACTGAGTCAACTATTCAAGATATGCTTATAAATCGAGAGTTGCCAGAGTAAATACCCAGAAAGTTAAAGGAACATTTATATTGGTTGTTATTGTTTTTTTGCGTACAATTACTTAATTAATATTACATTCGATCGACAAATCTGATGCTGCTGCAAAGGTCAAACTTTTTTCGAGCGACTCAAAAATCGCTCGATTGGGCGCAGCCCACGCTACGCGATCTCCCGTAGGGAGTGCTACGCAATCGTCAATTTGTTTTCTAGATTTGAAACGAAAGCGGTAAAGCTGCAATCGATTCAAAAAACTCAAAAAAATTTATTGTGCTGTCAAACTCAACCATATCATAACATGACGACTCGACTTTAAATAATCATTGGATTCTTATCATTAAATTGACATTTTGACCTGTACAATGATACGTGATTTGGAGCTTTACATATTTTTTATAAATTTAGCTCTAGCTATAGATCGGTCAATTAACATCGCTCGTTTTTATAGAAGTTGCTGATGAATAATCCTGCCTCTCGATCTACAATTGCTTGGCTACTGTTTGCCAGCGACATTATTGGGCTGGTTGCCTGTTTTAACCTCGCTTTCATGTTGAGGTTAGATCGATTTCTCGACTGGAAATCTCCTTTGCTATACGGACTGATAGCAGTTTATATACTCGGACTTTACTTAGCAGATACTTATCGACCAGAAATCAAAATCTCTGGTCTTTGGATTGCCGATCGTCTGTTGATTGGTATATTCTTTACGGTAGCGGTGATTACTTCTTGTATTTATTTAAGTGGTTTATGGGGAAGCGATCCGCTGGTCGGTCGAGGTATTTTACTAATTAGTATCGCTCTTTTCACGTTCTGGGCAGTAGCGTGGAGAATGATTACGGGTAAATGGGTCAGTTTTCAAGAAAGAAGAAGTCGTTTTTTAGTTTTAGAAGGCAGCGATGAAGCGCTCAAATTTGGTTTGGAGTATCATCAAAATCATCCCAAGGCAGAGTTTGTCTTTTTAAGCCAAGATAGCGAACAAGCTCAAAAAATACATCAAGGAAAGCCAGGTTTACTAATAGATAGCTTCGCTAATTTTAGCAATTGGAGCGAACAATATTGGTCGGGAGTTTTGCTTGACGATACAGTTGAAAATCTCCCCGATGCAACGATTAGAAAATTAATGGAAATGAGATTGCGAGGTATATATATTTATAGCTTGGCTGATTTCTACGAAGAATTCTGGCAGAAAATACCTCCTTCTTTTATTCAAGATGATTGGTTTGCTTTTGCTTCTGGATTTAATATTCTGCACGATCGCGTTAATGTTAAACTAAAGCAATTAATAGACGTTTTAGCAGCTAGTTTGTTAGCGACGATCGTTCTGCCGATCGGTTTGATAACTGCTTTGGCAATTAGATTGGATAGTTCTGGTCCAATTTTTTACACCCAAGTCAGAACTGGACTCAATGGAAAGAAATTTAAGGTTTACAAATTTCGTTCCATGTATCAAGATGCCGAGCAAAGAGGCATTCAATGGGCAGCGACTAAAGACCCGCGCATTACCAGGGTAGGAAGGGTTTTGAGAGCCATGAGAATTGACGAACTACCCCAGCTTTTGAACGTCCTAAAAGGAGAAATGAGTTTGATCGGCCCGCGTCCAGAAAGACCAGAATTTGACATCAAACTCAGACAAGCAATTCCTTATTATGACGTTCGTTATTTGGTTAAACCAGGTATTACTGGTTGGGCGCAAGTAATGTACGATTATGGCGCATCGGTAGAAGATTCCTATCAAAAAGTAGCCTACGATCTTTATTACATTAAAAATTATTCTTTGTGGTTAGATTTGGCGATCGCGCTTAAAACAGTGCGGACGGTTATTTTGGGCAAGGGTAGATAAATAATGAACAATGAACATTGAACAATAAACAATGAACATCGAACAAGAAGTTATTTTTTCGTCAAAGCTAATTGAATTTCTTTACTGATTTTGCGATTTAATCTAGTGGCTATAAAGTTAATATCTTCTTTGGCTAATATCAATTTTGCTAACAAAGAAGGATATTTATAATTATCTTGATAATATTTTTCTCTAAACAAATTCATGGGGCAAGAATAAGTTTTATCGAATAAAAAGAATGGTTTTTGACCTGCCCAATGTAAAACTATTGGTTCGACATTTTTGTCGATAATATTTTCTCGCTCTTTAGGAAGTAGTTTAAAATCTGGTTGTTTATACTCAAAAATATAGTCATTAACCATTATTTGCAGTTTAAATTGTTGTAATTTTATTTTGCCTAAGTCAGCAAGTTTGAAAAAAATATAATTTAAAAACCCCATTTCTCCAGGTTTGAACAAAAAAGAATTATTTTGAGCAAAAGTTGAGCTATTCGTTCCATCGATATGGCGATCGAGATGATATAAATATTCGTCTAAATCCAATCTTCCACGAGTACCATAAATAACCCCACTATTAAAATAATTTCGATTTTCCCATTGAAATTGAGGGTCTATTTTTTTTAATTGTTCGACATCAAAATAAAATTTATTAATATAATCTAAAGAGGGCGGACAGTCCGCTCGATCGACAATAAAATCAAAATCATAGTGCAAATCTTCAACAAGTTTGAGAATATTTCCCCACCATAAAGTATCGCCATCAATTAATAAGAATTTTTCAAATGGACTTTCCCAAAAAACAACCATTTTGGTCAGTCCGTAACCAAAACTTTTTTCACGAAGTTTTATATTAGTAATGTCTTCACGTTTTAAAGTTAGTACTCCGTAATTATTTTCTAGATCTTTGGTGGAAAAATCACCATCGACAATTAAACAAATTGGCACATCACCCACGAAATACCTGATACTGCAACATAAAGCACGAACGAAATGAATATCTCCTTGAAAACAAGGTATAACAATGCCAAATTGATTATTTGCGCTCATTTTTAGATCTTTATTTTTTCCAATTAATTACTCATTTTCAGTACTAAGTAGAGGCTACTTAGGCTATTTGTAACAAGTAAAATGCATGCGATTGCGTAGCACTGGGCAGATCGCTAGCAAAGTTTTACAGTATTCGTCTATTGGTGACTACTTAGTTGCTCTAATATAAATTGATTGCAACAAAAAAGTACTCATCCATCTTTTAATTGACCTTAATTTACTAGCTTTTGAGGTAAAAATTGCTTTAAAAGTAAAGTCTGGTTGGTCTTCAATCATAGTTACAGTTGATGTTAATCGAGCATTATTAAAAATTTTTTCGATCTGTTTTAAAATTATCGAAGTAGTAAAGTGATGGGGATGATTTTTATCTAATGCAAACAAAAGCGGGCGAATTGGAGTGGAAAGGTTAGTGACAACATGAACGGCACAACAAAACTCGCCACCAGGTTTTAGAATGCGATGAATTTCTTCGATAACGCGATCGGGATTTTCAACGTGGTCGATAACATTAATACA
>JBOFLQ010000103.1:0-26205 GCA_051657945.1 Xenococcaceae cyanobacterium
TTATGCGCGGTTGATTGCTGTTTCCACTGCATAAAACAATTTATCAGTCTTTGAAAAGATTGACAATCGCTGCAAAAATATTGATTTATCTACAAAGATTTGAGGTAATTAACTACAAATAATAGACGATCGAAGTCACGGTTGTTCTTATTTTTTTTTCTCAAAATTGAAGTTAGACAGATGTAAATAGATAAATTGTCAAATAAAAATTAGTAAATATAATAAATATTTCGATTTTTTTTGCTTATTTTTCATTTGCGTCTCAGGTTTAACTTTTTTGAGAAAAAAATGAATAGATATTTAAAAAGTACGCTATTGGCAGCGATCGCTTTGCCAATGGTTGGATCTTCTTGCTATTCTCAACATTCTGTCAAAACCCAAAAAAAAGCGACAGCATCCCATCCTACTTCTTCCTATCTGCCACAAGAATGCAATCGTGCATGTCTGCGCCTAGTCAAAGATTTGTCTGGACGTAAAAATCAATTTGGTAATCCAATTTATTTACTAGAAGCATATTTAAACGGTCAAAAACAATATAATCTCGATACGGTATCTGGTAGGGCGAATACGCAAGATTTAGACCGTGACAAAAGTGGAACGGAAGCACCTTTACCAGAAGGAAATTATTGGATAAGTAGCACAACTGTTTCAGGTACTATACCAGAAGTAGGTGGACGTTTTCTTGCCGTTGAACCACGCTTTAAAACGGGAAGAACAGCTTTAGGTATTCACTACGATCCAAGCTTTGAAAAAGACAAAAAAGAAGATGGTACATCAGGCTGTATCGGACTAACTACAAAAGCCGATCGAGACAAAATCTTTTCTTTTGTCAAGCAATACAAACCTCAATTATTAATCGTCAATATTAAATAGGAAAAACAAATGAAAAAACTAATTACTTCTTTAGCGATCGCTAGCTTAGTTATTGTCGTTCGAGTATTACCAAGTTTAGCTCAAAAAGTAGGCCCTGGTAACATGGGTGGTAATTACTCAAATACTTACGTCTGTACTAATAACGGTAGTGGTAAATTAAATTTACGCAAAGGCCCAAGTCAAAATTTTGGCGTTGTCATACAAATTCCCAACGGTAGTAGAGTAAAGGATATTGATTCTACAACCAGCAACGATGGATTTGTCTGGCATAAAATAAATTACCGTGGTGCGATTGGCTGGGTACGAGGAGATTTTCTCTGCGAATAGCAATAAAGGGGTTTTTGAAAAAGGCAGGAAGCAGGAGGCACAAGGGAAACCCTGTCAAAAGAAAGAACACTGTTGCCTATTGCCTTCTACCTATCCCCTTTTTTAAATTGGTGTTCCGATCGGCTTAACTGGTCTAGCGCCACCGATATGTGATAGAAGTAATCCAGTATCTTTGTGGTGTACTCCTGCTAGCGCCCACTGCAATTCAACCGTTCCCATCCAAAAACGGGCGCGATCGATAAGGTTTTGAAGTTTGGGATAACTTTTCTCCATATATCGTAAAAATTCTTCTCCGTAATTCCCCATCAAAGCAGCGAGATCGGTAGCTGGATCGCCCAAACCCGCCGTACCGAAATCGATAATACCGTTAATGGTTTTGCGATCGGCATCGAATAAAATATGATAGACACCTAAATCGCCGTGAGTAAGAACGGGTTGATAATTTAAATCTAGTTTATTTTGAAGAACTGGATTAAAATGTTCGCGTACCCAAGCTTGTTGGTGACGCATTAAGAGTGGAAAAATTGTATTTTCGATGCGATCGTAAAATTCTACCCAAATTTCTTTAGTTCGCGCTGCCCCCGAAGCTAATACTCCTGCCTTGGTTAAAGTTTGTTCGGGAAGATCGTGCAACTGTTTGAGAAAATTACCCAATTGAGCGAAGATAAGTTCCTGTTCGCGATCGCTTAATTTGAATAAAGTCGCGCGTGAAAGTGGTTCTCCTCTAATTAAACGATAACTGACAAAATCATCCTCGTAATGCTCGAAACGAGGTACTTGTAACTCAACACGATCTTGTAATAAATTCAAAACGATCGCTTCGTGACTGAGTACTTCTTGCGCCCATTCTGTTTTGGGAAAGCGACATACTAATTGTCGATCGACAATGACAACGTCGTTAACCATTCCTTCTTGGTTAAACTCCAGGCGATCGAGAGAAATGGAGGGATAAACAGCCCGAATTTTTTCCAGATAATCGGCAGGAATGTTCACAGTGACTCCTATGCAATCAACACTTCAGTTTACACAGTCATTTTGGTGTTGATGGTAATTGTTACAAATCAGTATATTTAGGGAATAGGGAAGAATAATCTTTGACTTTTCATTGGTTATTTTCATTTATCATCGCTCGTTACCAATTAATTATTGTTAAACTCGATACTTTCACTAAGTCGCGATCGGCAGTAACTAAACTTGCTGAATTTTGAATCGCCATTGCTGCAACAATCGCATCTGGTAGTTTCAATCGATCTTGCTGGCGAATTTCAATGATTTTCCGAATCAACATCAGATCCTCAGCTACCAAATTGATAATTTCCACTCGTTGAAGGAACTGTTGAAAAAGTTGAAGATCGCCTGGAGTCAAGCCAGAAAACGCCATGAATTCAATTTGACTAATAACTGAAATTCCAATCCAGTCGGCATTTTGAACTAATTGAATAAGTCGATAATTCCCTTGTAGCAAACCTACGATCGCATTTGTATCCAACAGGTAGCGATTACCACTCATCTCTTAAAATTTTCTGCATTTCTACTGCATTTCCCTGCCAACTCAAACGCCCCGCTAAATCAGAGAAATCATAGCTAGGTTTTGGCTTACTTTCGGAAGAAACTGGATTCAAAACTATTACAATAGTAACTGTTCCAGCCGCTAATTGAGTTGGAATATTAATATTCAAATATCCTGATTCATCAATCTTAGTTGTAAGCTTTAAAACTTCCATTGCCAAATAAATCAGTAATCGTCACTTTATTCTAGTGCAGCAGAACGGAAATAGGACATTACAAGGTTTATTGGTATTTTAAAAATATGGAAAAGAAGGCGTTGCTAATTGCTGAAAGCCAAATGCTAAATATATATTTGTAGTCAGAAATTTAGATTGAGGGAAAACGGATGGTCGATCGCTTTAATGATATTGAAAAAACAAGTCTTATTCGCAATCGCGTTGCCGATCGCACCCGTGAAATTGTAGAAATTTTTACTCAAGCGGAATCTGAAGGAGAAAAAATTTCGGGAAGATTGGGTTTGGAAGCAGACATCGAACGTTTGGCGATCGCGTCTGAGAATTTCCGAGAAGGTGTATTTAAATTGCTGGTTTTAGGTGATGTCAAACGAGGAAAAAGTACCTTTCTCAACGCTTTACTCGGTCAAAATTTACTTCCTTGCGATGTCACTCCTTGCACTGCATTATTAACTGTCATTAAATATGGTGCGACAGAAAAAGTCACCATTTATTATCGAGACTCCAAGCGATCGCAAGAAATTAGCTTTACCGAATTCAAACAACGCTACACGATCGATCCAGCAGAAGCGAGAGTATTAGAAAGAGATGGACAATTAGCATTTCCCGATATTTCTCATGCAGTTTTAGAACATCCTTTACCTTTACTAGGTCGGGGAATTGAATTTATAGATACCCCAGGATTGAACGATCGCGAAGCACTCAACCAATTATCTCTTAATTACACTTACAACTGTCACGCTATTTTATTTGTTTTAAGTGCTTCTCAACCTTGTACTCTCGAAGAACGTCGCTACATCCAAAATTATCTCAAAGATCGAGGCTTAACTATTTTCTTCCTAGTCAATGGTTGGGATCGAATTCGCGATGGCATTGTCGATCCAGAAAATACAGAAGAATTAGATGCAGCCGAAGAAAAACTGCGTCAAGTTTTCCGCACCAATTTAAACGAATATTGTGGCGATCGCTATTCAGAAAGAGTTTTTGAAATATCTGCACTCAATGCCTTGCGTCTTCGTCTTAAAAATTCAGATGCTAGTTTGGAAGGAACTGGTTTTCCCGAATTTCTCGATACCCTCAATCATTTTTTAACCACAGAAAGATTTAATTCCGAACTCGATCGCCTCAAAAAAATTGCCCGTCATACATGCGATCGCTATCGAGAAGCGATCGAACGTCGCATTCCTTTACTCGATCGCACCGTTGAAGAATTAAAGGAAAAACAAGATTTAGTTAAAGAAGATTTCGAACGACTCGATGAAATTTGTCGTCAACTGCAACAGGAAATAAAAACCACACGCGATCGAGAAGCAAAAGCGATCGCCGATGACTTTAAAAGTTTTATCCTCAATTTAGAAACAACTTTTACCGAAGATTTTCTAAATTCTCAACCAGATTTAGATTTTAATCAATTTCTCAACAAAAATAACCGCGAAAGTTTTTACGTCTCTTTCAAACGTGCCTTCGAACGTTATATTAACGATCGCCTCGCTGCATGGGAATTTATTGCCAAACAAAAAATAGCTACAGCATTTACCGAACTAGAAAGTAAAACTAAAGAATACCAACTTGAATATGCTCAAGTTGTGGGAACGATGAATTATAAACTGTTAGGTTATCGCTTTCATGCAGAAGGCAAAACCTACAAAGACGAACAAGCAGCAACATTAGTAGATGTCGTCGCCGATATATTTTCTGCTATTCCAGATAGCCTCAATGGTGCAGTCGGATCGTTTAATGTATTTTGGCAAAGCGTATTTTCGCAAATTTGCGTGTTGCTAGTAATTCAAGCGATCGGTTTGGTGTTTACTGGTGTCACTCTGTCAATTTTAGGAGGAATTTTAGCCAGCGCTGGTATCGCTGTCATCCAAGCAGAATTTGTCCGCCGTCAGTTTCTCGAAACTACCAAAAAAGAGTTTAAAAAATATTTACCACAAATCGCCGAAGAACAATGGCAACCAGTATATGAAGCTGTCGGCAAATGCTTCGACGTTTACGAACACGAATTAGTCAGTCGCATTAATTCTGATATCGAGTCTCGTCAAGCAGAATTAGATAATTTGCTGCAACAAAAACAATCTCACTTCTTCGATCGCGAAGCTGAAACTAAAAGATTTCAAGAAGTGGAAGCAAAAATTTCTGCTTTAATTGCAGATTTAATTTGAAAGCTAAAAATTATCGATCCCGCTACAACAAAAACTATACTTGTGCGATCGCTCTAAGCTAAACTATGCTTTGCTCGAATTCGATCGAATGAAATGAAAGTAGCTACTTGGAATGTCAACTCTATTCGTACTCGCCAGCAAATTGTAGTTGATTGGTTGCAGCAAAATCCAGTCGATGTTTTATGTCTGCAAGAGACTAAAGTAATCGATGCTGATTTTCCCAGAAACCCGTTTGAAGAATTAGGCTATCATCTTTACATTTACGGACAAAAAGCTTATAACGGCGTAGCTATGTTCAGCCGTATTCCCCTTCAAAATGTCACTCATGGTTTTACGCCGATTTTGGGCGAAGCTGCTGGGGATTTTGACGCACAAAAACGAGTTATTACAGGCGCGATCGGTGATGTTCGCATTGTCAATCTTTATGTTCCCAACGGTGCGGATTTGAATAATGATAAATTTGAATATAAATTAAATTGGTTGAAATTACTGCGAGATTATTTACAGGCGTTTATATCGAAGGGAACTGAAAAATTATGCGTCTGTGGCGATTTTAATATTGCTTTAGAGGATCGCGATATTTACGATGCTAAAGGTAAGGAAAAGCACATCATGTCTTCTCCCGCCGAACGTCAAGCTTTGAATGCGGTGTTGCAAATTGGCTTGAGCGATGTTTTTCGTAAGTTTACCGATGAAGGAGGACATTTTAGTTGGTGGGATTATCGTACTGCTGGATTTCAACGTCAACGAGGTTGGCGCATCGATCATCTTTATTTAACTGCTGGACTTTACCAAAAAGCGATTAGTTGTTCGATCGATGTAGAGCCAAGAAAATTAGAGAAACCTAGCGATCATGCTCCTGTGATTGTTGAATGGAAATAGGGAGTAGGGGTTAGGGGTTAGGGGATAGGGGTTAGGAAATACTGAGCGCTAAGTTATTTACTTTATTGTAAAAACATTTGGGCGATCGAGCGGACTCTGGCTTTTTGATCGTCAGTGAGAGCGGCTTTTTCTGCTCTGGCAAATAAGGACTTAGCTGTT
Organism: Xenococcaceae cyanobacterium; assembly: GCA_051657945.1. Taxonomy (GTDB): domain Bacteria; phylum Cyanobacteriota; class Cyanobacteriia; order Cyanobacteriales; family Xenococcaceae; genus CAZJTL01. The sequence continues at coordinate 6,149 of JBOFLQ010000103.1, forward strand.
TTTAAGTCTTTTTGTTGGATTCGTAAAGAAGCTTTTTGAATCAATGCATCGAGATTATTTGGCTGTTGCGTTAAAATACGATCGTAAATCTTTTCTGCCTCATCATCGCGATTGGTCAGTTCGTATACATTAGCAAGGTTAAGCTGCCAGGCAAGATTTTTGGGGTCTTTAACTACGATCTGTTCCATTAAAGGTAAGGCTCGATCGAGCTGTTGCTGTTCTAAATACAAGTTGGTACGTTCGACTAGTGAAACTAGGGTATCGGTTGGTTTGGGTTGAAAAATCCCAAAAATAAATGGTGTTGCGGCGATCGCAGCAACGACACCCAAACCAACTAAAGGCAAAATTAGTTTGGATTTGGAACGAGAAGAAGACGATCTCATTGAGGATGGAGATAGAGAAACTTCTTGATTTATGCCAGTTTCTAAGTCTCGATCCGATTGCAACTCATCAGATTGGTTTAATTGGGAGGCGATCCAAATTAGTGGTGCTGCTGCTCCTTGTGGTTTTAAGCTAACGCGATCGCCTTCTACTTCTAAGGCAATAGAAGAATAAAAATGTCGATAATTAGCTTTAGCTAAATTGAATCTCGCCAGCATCGGTTGCAGTTTTTGTTCGATTTTGATTCGTCCGATCGCTCCCGTATCGACGCGATCGCATTGAGTCAAAATTATGGCAAAAACGTAGTTCATTTGATGTTGGTTAACCAAAGAGGCGATCGCGATTACCTGTTTTACTAAAGGTTCTAGCGTTGCCAAGTAGTTGGGTTTGGTCATTAATTCATAGGCATTAACAAATAAACAGCAACTATTAGAACCTAAAACAATTTTTTGAAAATCGGGAGAATCAATATTGCATGATTCTCCAGGTATATCCCACCAGCGAAAATTACAAAACGTATTTTCCCCAAAACGTCCGTGCTGCTTGAGGTTAAAGTTGAATTTGGTCATTTTCATCGTCGCAGGCGGATATTGACCGTTCTTGCCAATATATTCAAGAATTCCCCTTACATTTTCTTGTGCCTGTTGGTCTTGATATTCCAACCCAAAGCGATCGATATTTTGATTTTTTTCGGCATGGGTTAGTTCGAGACAACTACCTGCTAGGAAAACTGTTTTTCCTACTCCTCGCTGTCCAATACTAAGCAAGTTATAGGTTTTTGGTTCTTTTTTGGCAAATAAATTCATTTATAAATCTCTCACTTATAGCTTGTTAAATTTAACAATTTAATACATATAAATTTAGTTTTCTTTGAATATTTGAGAAAATTTTTATGTCAATTTTGTTTTTAATTGCCAACCGATTGAATCAATTTGTTTCTGCAATAATTCATCAATTGAATTTCTAGTTTTGAGAATAATAAATAATTCAGAATTGCAAGTTAGTAAAGAAATCGTTTCTCCTTCATTACTTTGAAGTGTAATCTTTAAAACCGAACGGTCGTTAAATTCGTCGCGAGCGCTCTTGGCTAAATAAAGCATAATTCCCGCCAGAGCTAGAGCGCTGTTACTCTCAATACCGTAAGCTTTACTCAGAAGCTGTCCTTCAGGAGAAACTAATACAGCGCCTCTAATCGCCTGATTTGTAGCCATTAATTTTTGTAAGATTGCCTCTGCTCGTTCGGTATCCACCTGTTGCTTAATTAAATTATTAGGAATTGAAATATTTGAAAAATATTGTAGAGTACTATCGTCTTCTAATTCGATTTTTTCTTGTTTATGTTGAGGAACAAATAAATTCAATAATTGATTTTGTTGCAATTGAACGTGAATTTGTTGCTGCAATTCAAAGGAAATTTCAATTCCTTCCGCCGCAGGTTGATAGTTCCACAAGTTAGCAATCTCGATCGGTTTTAATTGGATGGGGGCATGGTTTTTAAAATCAATTACAGATAATGGCCCTTTTTGCAAACAATTAAAAATGTAGTTGAGATGAGTCAGTTCGAGCAATTCTTCTAGGTAATAACAGAGAAAATAGGGAATGTCAGAGCGACCAAAATCGTCTCGACCGCGATTGTAAAGCCAACCAAATAAATTTCGTTGACGATCGCGCCCTTGTAAATAAACGGCTTTGTATCCAGCTTCGGGAGGATGATAAACGTCCCAATAACAATGAACTATTTTTTCTAAAAAGAACTGCTCGATTTCTTGAGGTATACCTGGACTGGCGAGAAGTTGAAATCCTGTTTTCGGAAAGCTGGTATAAATTAGTTGACCAAAAACTAAAGGCATAATTTTGTTGATTTCAAAACCGACTTTTCTTATAAAAACAGGATATCTCTATGAGACACCCTGCCTATATTTTTAAAATTTTTTAAATCTTTTGTCTCAATTTCTGAAAACCCAGTTTGAACTGCAACCACCTTTAATTTTTAAATCTTGTGGCTTGGCTAAATCCAGATAAGTCAAATCTTTAATCATGCGGTTGGGTTCACTGTTTGTCCTAATCTCGGCTGTTGTTGGCGATTGTTCGGTTTGGGCGCGATCGACGCAGCAATTGTCTTTGATGAGACGGTTATAAGTACGGTATGGAATATAATGTAATGGATTATAGCCAGCAAACCGCAAAATTAAAACGCAAGCCCAGGAATACTTGCCTGCTAAAATCGCTTCGACAATGCGATCGAATTGTTCGGTAGTCATTACTTTGTCGAGCTTGCCGTATTGTTTGGAAAATTGAGAATTCATAAATCTGTTTATTACTCCTAAGCTTCTTTATAAATTCAAACCATCTTTTTGCATCTGCTTGATGGGTTCGAGTAAAACATCAGCAACGCGGCGGTGACGAATGATAATTTCAGCGTTACCTGTTTGACCTGCTTTAAATTCAATCTTGTTCCGTTCGTTGAAGACGTAATTGCGATCTAGTTGTACTTCAACGCGATAGACTTCGCCGAGTTTTTTATCGTCTTTGGAATCAGCGGAAATGTTGGTAACTTTACCCGACACTACACCGTAATCTTGATAGGGAAAAGCATCAAGTTTAATTTTGACTGGCATGTTTTCCTTAATTAAGCCTGCTTCGCGGTTGGGAACGACGGCAGACAACACCAAAGGCGCTCCTTCGGGCGCGATCTCGGCAACTGTTTGCCCTGCTTGCACGACTTCACCAGTATTTTGAATGTTAAACGCTGAGATGACACCATCAACAGGAGCTTTAAGATAGTTAAATTTCAGCTTGGATCGAGCGCTAATTAGTTGGTTTTTCGTATCGATGGCTTGCCCATTGAGCTGCGCGATTTCTACTTCGAGTTGTTGGATTTTCTGCTGGGCTTCAAGCTGTATTTTTTCCCCTTGCGCTTGCTTTTGAGCTAATTCTGCTTGCAGTCGTTTAATTTCTTCGATCGCGCTAGCGTAGTCGCCCCTACCTTGAGTGATACGAGTTTCAATGTCTTGAAGCGATCGGTTGGCGTTAAAAATTTGCTCGTTTGCATTGTTAATATCTTGCAGTTGCGCCTGAACTACTCTTTGTTGTGCGTCGCGCAGTTCTTTTTCGGCTTGATAAAGATTTTCTTGAGCAATTGCGCCCTGTTTAACCAGGGGAGCAAGTCGATTAACTCGATCGCGCGCAGCTTTGACTTGCTGCTCCATTTGCTCTAAGGCTGCTTTAGCTGCTTCGGGAAGGGAGTTAACGCTTTGCTGTCTTTTTTGGTAACCTGCTATTTCACCTCGTTGCTGTTCGAGCAATCGACGCGTTGTCGTTGCCTTTTCTTGTGCCAGGGCGATCGAGCTAGTTTGCGCCATTGCTTCTGCTGAAATCATGGCGGTATTGGTGTTAGTTTCTAATTTCACTCGCTCTAGTAGAGCTTGTTTTTGAGAGAGCTGTATTTGATAGGCTTTAAGGCTTTGATCGAGCCTGTCAACTTCTTTTTGCGCTAGTTCGGGGTCTAACTCTGCCAAGATTTGACCTGCTCTAACTTCTTGCCCTTCTTTGGCATTGACTCGAACTACCTTTCCCAATTCGAGCGGTTGTACTTTATAAGTCATACCTTTTGGAACTAGTTTTCCCTGTGCTTTACCTATTTCTTCGATTTGACCCAGGTAAGCCCACATAATAAAAGCCAAACTAAAAATAGCCCCACCAATAATAAAACGTATGGGCAAAGATGCTGGAGGTTCTTCGAGGAAACTACTTACTCCAGGAGACCAATTAGCAAGAGCGCTTTCGTTGTTTTTAGGCGGCTGATAAACTATTTCTGAAGAAGAATTTGCCCCATTCGTGGGAACTGGAAGGGATGTTGTATTGCTTCCTCCATAAATCGAATCGCTTTGGGCGACTGGATGCGAAGGCAAATTAATTTTGTTATTGGTTAGATGTTGCTCTGGTTCGCCCGAAGCATTTGGTTTAGGCAGTTCGCTATTAAATTGCATGGTTATTATCCCAGTATGTTATTTGGTAGCCTATATTACTGCTTACTTTTCACACAATATATGTTTAGAGGCAATATAGTAAGCTGCCTAGCAACGACAGAACCTATGTCGCTCAAATGGATGTCGGTCCGAAGTTTTACCATTTTTTGTTCTTGGTCTCTGTAGCTGCCGCAGTCAATCATTATTCACTTATGTTTCTCTAAGTTAGCGATCTCGCCGCGCCTGACTCGCCGCAAGATCGCTAACTTAGGGTCGCTTCTGCCAAATGCTCTTGTCTAGTTTTGTACTGCCAAGTATTACTATGTTAGGTGTCTAGATTTTTATGCAACATTTGCCATTTTGTGATATTTCTTAATATTTTTGATTTGTAAACTTATTAAAAAAAATTGAGTTCAAAAAACAGCATAAGCTTTGTTCTAAATTGTAGGTAATTTTAACTTAAATCAAGCGAAGATCCTCTTGTTATAAGTATTTGTAAACGTTTTCTCGGTTAGATTAGCAATATTGTTAACGAGCGGTCTTTTGTGTTTAAAATACATGATAGTGTGCTAGGGTCACTAAAAAGTTAAATAAACTACAGATAGTTATTACCAACTTATCTAAGATACGTAAGCTACGACAAAAGTGGCGATGGGTACGGACATTTATCTCCTCTCCTCTGCCATCGCGCTAGAGAGCAAGTTGCTGTTGTGCCAAGTGATAGTAAAGTCCCTGACGATCGGACATGAGTTGTTGATGATTTCCCTGCTGAACGAGAATGCCTCGATCCAAGACGAGAATGCAATCGGCATTGCGAACGGTGGAAAGGCGGTGAGCGATAATAAAGGTAGTGCGATCGCGCGAAATACGACTGAGATTGTCCTGAAATCTTCGTTCTGATTCGGTATCCAATGAACTGGTAGCCTCGTCGAGAATCAGAATTCTCGGTTCTCCCAACAAAGCGCGGGCGATCGCAATTCTTTGTCTCTGTCCGCCAGAAAAATTAGTACCGCGTTCTCCTACTTTAGTGTTGTAACCCAAGGGCATACTTTGAACGAATGAGTGTGCTTCGGCTAGCTTGGCAGCTTCGATCGCCTGTTCGAGAGTATAATCGCTACGGTAGAGGGTAATATTGTCCAAAATCGTCCCAGAAAAGAGATAGCAGTCTTGAGGGACAACGCCGATTTGCGATCGCAGAGACTGAGGAGAGACATTTTTGATATCGTGTCCGTCAATCCAAATATGACCGCTAGTGGGATAGTAAAGACCTTCTAACAACTTAACTAAGGTGCTTTTGCCCGAACCACTGCGACCTACAACCGCAATTGTTTCTCCGGGTTTGGCAGTAAAAGAAATATTTTGCAGGGTATTGCGTTCTTCGTCCGAACCGTAGGCAAACGTCATATTCTCGACGCGAACTTCGCCAGCGATCGGTGGCAAAATTAACAGTTGTTTCTCGCTGTGTTCTTCTGGCTCTTCGCTGAGTACGTCGTCCAAGCGTTCTACAGAAACCATTACTTCTTGCATTTCGTCCCAAAGATTGGACAAAGAAAGTACTGGTTCGATCACTTTGCTAATCAACATGTTGAAGGCGACAAACTGACCGATGCTCAATTCATCGTTAATGACTAAGTTTGCACCATACCAAAGTAGGGCAGTGCTGCCGAGGGAGTTAATCAAACCACTAGCGGCTTGTAATTTAATTCCCAACTTTTGGGAGCGAAATTGAGCGTTTAAGAAGGCGGTTAAACGTTCTTCCCAGCGCCAGCGTAATTCTCGTTCTGAGGCGGTGGCTTTTACCGTATTAATGCCAGTAATGGTTTCGACGAGGGCAGAGTTTTGTTCGGCAGAACGAGCAAAAACTTCGCGCGATATTTTACGTAGTAGGGGAGTTGCGCCCAAGGTTATCAACAGAATTGGTGGAATTAATCCCACAATCAACAGGGTAAGCCGCCAGTTGTAGTAAAGCATCAATCCCAGGTAGACGAACCCCATCACAAAATCCAACCAAGCCAACACCACTTTGCTAATCAGAAACTGTTGAATTTTCTGATTTTCTTGGACTCTGGTGATGATGTCGCCAACGTGACGCAGCTCAAAAAATTTGAGCGGTAGCATCAGGGTATGTCTGATAAAACCGCCAATCATGGTCAAGTCGAGACGATTGGACAAATAGCTGACCAAATACTGACGTACCGCCGTCAAGCCGATATTCCAAATACCAAATAAAACTAGCCCGATCGCAAACACGTTGAGGGTATTCAGACTTTTGCTGACTACTACCTGGTCGAGAATAATCTGGGTAAATAGGGGGGTAACAATGCCAAAAATTTGAATCAGCAAAGAGGCCAGAATTATTTGCAGGGCGATCGAGCGATAGGGAGTTAATAAGCTTAAAAACCTGCCAAAAGATTGTTTTTGTTCGGGAGTGGTGGCTAGCTGTCCTGTAGGTGAAAGTAGTAGCGCGTATCCCGTCCAGCCTTCGAGGAATTTTTCGCGGGTATAAAATTGCTTGCCCAAACCAGGGTCGGCGACGAGGAGACGATCGCCTTTGACTTTATAGACTACCACGTAGTGATCGCCTCCCCAGTGAGCGATCCAGGGATTGCGTTGTTCGGCTAATTTACTCAAACTAGCGCGAACCGGTCGCGATTCAAAACCTAGGGCTTCTGCTGCTTTGCCTAAGTTTTTTAAAGAAGAGCCACTTCTACCAACTTTGGCTAGTTCGCGCAGCCAATTGATACTAAAATTTTTGCCCCAATAGCGGCTTACCATTGACAAGCAAGCAGCACCGCAGTCGGCTTGACTTTGTTGTTCGATGAAGGGGTAGCGAGCAAACCAGTTGCGATTCCATTTTTCGGGTGGTCGCGGAAATACGGGCGAAGATTGCTTGGGTTGGACTGGCGCGATCGCCCCGTTCGATTGCGAACCATTGGCTACTAAAGCGGACTCAGCACCATTATCCCGAGCAATTGGTTGAATAGCACCATTGGTTTGAAAATTTTTTGGTGCGATCGGATTTGGTCTGGGAGCGCTTTTAGTTTTATTGGTTTTATCTAAAGCAGGAATTATTTCGCAAGCTTCTTGCCAGTTTTGCTTGGGAAGCTGATAGACGAGCAAGTCTGTTTTTGCTTTCCAATCGACGGGAACTGGTTCGGGATAGCCCCAAGCAGAGCCTACTTTTAAAATATGATTGTCAATTTCACCCTTAAAAAGCCAAAAACGCCCGTTTCTTTCGGTTTTTGAACCAACTTCTTCACCTGCTACTATTTTCTGTTGACGCAGATATGGAACTAACTGTTGAAGCCTGTGACTGGAAACAGAACTTAACTCGGTTGAAGTTTTGAAAAAGATGAGAGTTTGTCTGGTTCTAACTGCGGCGTACAATTTTTGATACAGCGATGACGATTGCTGCAAAATTGGCGGCAATTTTTCTAGAGGAAAACGCGCTGCAATGACTCGATCGGCTGCGATCGCCTGGTATGGTAAATATTCGCGTTCGTAAAGAACATCGTCACCAAAGGTTTCAGTTTCAGCTAAAACCTGGGTGCAAACTCCTCTAAGCTGACCGTTTTCTTTACTAATTACACGTACTCTACCCTGGCAGATCAAATAAAAATAACGATTATTATTTTGTTGTTGTCCATTGGGCGCGGATGTTGGACTAGTCAGGTCTAGCAAACAATCGCCCAATTGACATTCAATTATTTCAAAGTTTTCGCTAAAATTGTCTATTAAAGAACTGTCTGTGCCGTAAGATTGAAGCTGTTGTTTTAGCCAGGATAAAATTTCTGAATTGATCTGGGAATTTGCCTCCGCTTGCATTGTAGTAGAACGATTTTGAAAGTCAGTATTATTTGGCATTTTTATGCTTCTCAGTCTTTTTGATAAAGGCAGCAGTACTTTTAAATATTTAAATACTCCAGACTTGGCATTTTGGCAGTAGCGACTTGAGAAGTTGTCTATAGTGGTAACTTAGCAATTTATTACTTAAATTTAAGTTGCTTAAAATTAAGTAATATCACTTACTTTTCTATCGGTTTATCTTAATATCTACGCGATCTTACTGACAACATATTAACAAGATTTTTACATTAAGCTAAACACTTTAGAAAGATCTTCTAGGAACTTTACAAAAAATTTACTGTAAATTTAAAAAGAATTTATATTAAAATTTTTTGCAAATCAAAGAAAAAAAACTTCTTCCTTCGAAGAAGTTCTAAAATGTTAGACTAGGGCCATCAAGTATGTTAGACTAGCCACCCATACCTGGAATCAAGCTGCTTTTGATGCGTTTCATGGCTCGGTCGGTCACTTCTGAATAACGTAATTCTCCACAAAGGATTTTACCCATCAATTGTGCCGCACTAGGTCTTTTGACACCTACTTTGTAGGCAATTTTGGGGAATTGATGGAACATGCCCGAAAGTCGTCCCGCCCAAACGAGATCGGATGCCCATTGTTCGTTAATAATTTGAGTATAATTTGCTAGAGCGCCTGCTTCTTTTGCTAAGGCGGCGGCGATCGCATCAGCGGCTTTCAACCCTGTAAAAATAGCTGGACGAATACCTTCACCTGTGAGGGGATCTGCCATACCAGCCGCTTCTCCTGCTAAAAGGGCGCGATCGGTATGCATGGGTTGATTTTCAGTCCACAAATTCATGACGCACTCGCTATACTTACCGTTGGCTGGGTTAGCGCCCAGATAATTAGCATAGTTTTCGAGTTGTTTTTGTAAGTCTTGAACTTTGCCTTTGCCTTTGACAAAAGCACCGCTAATTGAGTAGCCGTTAGATTTTGGGAAACTCCACAAGAAACCGTTTTTAACCGATCCGAAATCAAAATAGGCGAGATTTTTTTTGTCTGCGGGGATATCTGCACTTACTTCGAGGGCGCAAGATACGAATTTGGGGCGTTCTGCCAAACCGAGCCATTTTGTTGTTGGCCCGTTAGCGCCATCGGCTGCAATTAGATAGCTAGCTTCAAATGTACCATTGTTAGTAGTTACCTGCCAGCGATCGCCTTTTAAATTAATACCAGTGACTTCGGTATTGTCTTGTAATTGTGCGCCGCTTTTTTGAGCTTGCTCGGCAAGAAAATTATCAAAAACATCTCTGCGTACCATCCACATTGGTTGTACGTCTTGCAAACCAACTTCGATCGGGTCGTCGAGTTTCCAAGTATATTTGACTTTGGTGACGGTATTGTCAATTACTGGCGAAAAGTCAAAATCAAACCATTTAGCGATCGCGGGCGAGACTCCACCACCGCAAGGTTTGTAACGAGGAAATGAAGCTTTTTCGAGAATTAAAACAGAATGTCCTTTTTTTGCCAGATGATAAGCTGCTGTAGTTCCAGCAGGGCCAGCACCAATAATAATGCAGTCAAACATGTTAGCTACAAATAACTTTTAAGAGAATGAAAACGAACAAGTCAGTCCGAATGAAACTAACTAAAAAACGTTTATGTAATTTAAAATTCGAAATTCCCACCTGTGAAGTCCGAATTTACGTGTTTTTAGCTTAATTGTTAAAAGGTAAATTTTTTGTAAACTTTATGTAAAGTTTTCTGGTAATGGGCATCGGGGAGGCGCGGATTCGGGAGGCACTTCTGGTGCGAACCTGTGTCGCCATACTTAGTGCCGGAGGTTTCCTCCGAATTGCATTGCGCCGTCATCGTTCATTGTTCATCGTTCATAGGTAATTACTTTTGAATGCGTGACTTCTGACTTCCCTAGCCCCTATCCCCTATTTCTCAGGCTCAATTCCCGCACCAACTGGCGCGATTTTTTCAAGTTTTAAATCGGGATTATCTTCGATGACTTGCTGCAAGTTCCATTCATTTTTAAATAAAAGTACCGGTCTGCCCCAGTTATCTTTAACGGCGATCGCGTTAAAAATTCTACCTGCTTTTTCTAAAGCACTCCAACCACCAGCCACCCAACGGGCGACATTATAAGGTAGAGGTTCTAAACGGGTTTCTACGCCGTATTCGCTGAGTAAACGAAACTGTACCACTTCAAATTGCAATTGACCGACGGCGGCGAGAATCGGATCGCGTTTAAAATCATCTGCCGAATACATAATTTGAACTGCACCTTCTTCGCGCAATTCTTGAATACCTTTTTGAAATTGTTTGAATTTAGAAGGATTGGGATTTTTTAAATAAGCAAACAATTCAGGAGAAAAGCAAGGAATTCCTTCGTATTCGAGCTTTTTACCGTTGTAGATGGTATCGCCGATCGCAAATGCGCCAGGGTTGTTTAAACCGATTACGTCTCCTGGATAGGCAGATTCGATCGATTCTCTACCTTGAGCGAACAGTTTTTGCGGACGCGAGAGTCTAACAGTTTTACCAGTACGGGCATGGGTGACGGTCATGTCTTTTTCAAACTTACCCGTACAAACTCTGATAAAAGCAACTCGATCTCGGTGTTTGGGATCCATATTTGCTTGCAGTTTGAAAACAAAACCGCTAAAGTCTGGATAAGTTGGTTCTAACTTGCCAAGAGTTGAATTGCGTCCTTCTGGTTTGAGGGCATATTCTAGAAAACTGTCTAAAAACAACTGAACGCCAAAATTAGTCATGGCACTACCAAAGAAAACGGGAGTCATTTGACCTGAATGAATAGTTTCGAGGTCAAAATCGGCGGCAATTTCTTCGAGGATTTCCAGTTCTTCTTTGAGTTGATAGTAGAGTTCTTTGTCTAACAATTGCTCGATTTTTGGATCGCCGAGGTCGATGACGGTTTTACCCGCCGCACGAGAACCGTGGGCGCGACGTTCGAACAAATGAATTTGACGGTGGGTGCGATCGAACACGCCAGCAAAGCGATCGCCCGTGCCGATCGGCCAATTGACGGCGTAGGTTTGCAAACCTAATTCTTGTTCGATTTCGTCGAGTAATTCGAGAGGTTCTCGTCCGGGGCGATCGAGTTTGTTGACAAAAGTAAAAATGGGCAGCGATCGCATCCGACAAACTTCAAATAATTTGCGCGTCTGTGGTTCTAAACCTTTCGCAGCATCGATCAGCATCACCGCATTATCGGCGGCGGCTAGAGTGCGATAGGTATCTTCGCTAAAATCTTGGTGTCCGGGAGTGTCGAGTAAATTAATTTGGCAATCTTGATAGTCGAATTGCAACACTGTCGAGGTAATCGAAATACCACGCTGTTGTTCCATTTCCATCCAGTCTGAGGTTGCCTGACGTTGCGCTCTTCTGGCTTTAACCGCTCCTGCTTGGTGAATCGCACCTCCGTAGAGTAGAAGTTTTTCGGTAAGAGTGGTTTTACCCGCGTCTGGGTGGGAAATAATCGCAAAATTACGTCTTTTTTCGACAGCTATTTCTAATTCTGTTTGTATTTCTGAGGACATTCTTTAGTTATTAATTTACTTAAAGCTTTATTCTATGTTAGCTAGAGAACCTAGATTAGATAAAGTTGCTTTACTTTTAATTATTCATCAGAGTTATTCATCATATTCAAATAACAATGAACCATGAACCATGAACTATGACTAATCTCTTTCAAAGAACTCGTTTGCGTTTGGCACTTTGGTATACTGCCGTCACTGCCGTATTGTTGTTACTGTTTGCTACGGGAGTATATTTTTATGTTCGCACTACTTTGATCGATCGCGTTGACGACACGCTCAAACATGTAGTTGAAGTTTTAGATCGTTCTTTGATAATTCAACCAGTTGCCACCTTGGGAAAATATCGCGTCAACATTGAAGCTAGTTTTCGCAACAAAGGTGTAGCAGTTGAAGACGATCGCATCGATTTAGAATGGTTTTCACCTACGGGAGAGTTGGTTTGGTCTACATTTGCCGAACCTCTCAATTTACCCGTACATCCCAATCGCAAAGGCGAAACAGTGTCTGTTTGGGGCGATCGCTTACTCAGACAAGTAACAGAAAGAATAGAGGTCGATCGTCAAATTCTCGGCTATCTCCGTGTCTCTCACCCTTGGTTTGAGGTAACCAAACCAATTCGCCAACTTTTGCGCGATTTAATTATTGGGATTGTGATGATGGTAACTTCGACGGCGGCGTTAGGCTGGTTTTTGTCGGGAATTGCTATGAAACCAGTAGGAGATTCATACCAAAGTCTCAAACAATTTACCGCCGATGCTTCTCACGAGTTGAGGAATCCGATCGCGACAATTCAAACCAACGTACAAATGGCACTGGCTTATCCCGATGCCTCGCCGCAAGCACAACAAAGACAACTGCGCGTCATCGAAAGATTGACGCAAAGATTGGGACGTTTGGTAAACGATCTCCTGTTTTTAGCGCGATCGGACAGTGGTATTGTAGAAACTAAACGGCAAGTTGTCCCTTTAGATGCTTTATTAATTGAGGCGATCGAAGAACAAAGAACTGCCGCCGAAAACAAGGGAATGTTTTTGTCGTTGCACATTGCCGAACCCACGCTACAAGATTACGAAATCGATCCGAAAACAAGGGAAGATATATTTAGTGTCAAAGGAGATTGGGATCAGTTGGCGCGTCTGTTTACTAATTTAATTAGCAATGCTTTGGAATATACTCCGATCGCTGCCACAGTTGGCGAAAATAACGAGTCTACCAGCCAAGAAAATCAGCGCGAAGCTGCTGTAGAAGTCGAATTGGAATTGGTCAAACGCTCCCTTAAAAATAATAATCGACGCGATCGCTATCCCTATTTACAAGTAAAAGTAAAAGATAATGGCGAAGGCATTTCTGATAAGGATTTAGCACACATTTTCGATCGCTTTTATCGAGTCGATCCTGCGCGATCGCACCAGCAAACTAATTCGATTTCTTCGGGTGCGGGGTTGGGATTGGCGATCGCGCGGGCGATTGTAGAAAATCATCAAGGACAAATTAATGTAGAAAGCATTGTCGATCGAGGTACGACTTTTATAGTTATGTTACCTAGTGCAGCATGGCAGAAATAAATAAAGATCTTTTATCAACTATTTTTGGTGTTTCTTGAAAAATGATTCGCCTTCTCATCGCAGACGATCGACAATGGATTAGACAACAATTAATCGATTGGTTGGCAACGATAGCCCAAATCGAAATAGTAGAAATAAAAGACAAGCAACGAACGGCGATTTCTTCTATCGAAAAACTACGTCCCGATATAGTTGTGTTCGATCTATCAATGTCAACTTCAGACAATTTTCAAACAATTGCAACCATCGCTCGGCAATATCCACACACAAAAATTATGGTCGTGTACGATGGTAACGCCAGCTTGTCAAGGCGCAATCACGATGGAAATTACCCTTTCGATCGAGCATTGATAGCTGGAGTCAAAGGTTGTTTGCCTCAAGATTCCTCAAGACAAGACTGGCTTACCGCTCTGGATGCTGTCTATCGAGGTAAAATTTATTTTAGGGCTGAAATTTGGCAGCACAATTTTCAGTTTCTGCAATCTTCGCCACAGTTTGAGTCTCGTTTGAAGCATTGGACGATGTGGCTGGCAAAAGAAGTAATTGCCTGTTGGCGAACTCAATCGCCAAAAAAGTTGCCTTCTGGTGTCGAACTGCTAGCTCAATTAGAATTAAGCGATAATATTGAAGTCAATCGACTTTTTCATTTGCTAGAAGAGCCTTCAGGCGAAATCAGTTTGTGTCAACAATTAAAACTGCAAATAGAACAACTAAAAATTGGTTGTCAAAGGCAATCGTTTAAATCGATCGCTCAAAAATTACAGGAGGCGATGCAAGAAATTGCTCGCTCTTTTAAGAACGAGCGTTGCAGCAAGAAGGAATTTAATTATTTGTTGCACCTACAAACTCGTACTCGCAATCTTAGAAATGAAAAAATCGAGCGCTTTCAAAAATGTCTTACCGCTCTCTGGCGAGCTAGTGCAACTCAACCCTTACTGAAGCTTTGGCAAGATCTAGAACTTTCCTTGATTAAATTGCACCAACAATATCAAAGCAAATACGAACGACATATCAGTCGAAAAAACTCGGCTTGGCGTGCTTATTTACATTTGAAGGCAAAATTAAACAGCGAGCCATCTAGAAAGTTTACAGATCGCAATCGCCAACTACCAGAAATTTACGCTAGTAAGGATTGGCAGGCAATTTGGAATGCTATTTACTATTTTTATGAAGATACTTTTAGTGCAGAAATTTCTCGCCAAGCGAGTCAATTAGTTGCCGAGTTACTACAACAAACAAGAGTTTATCTCAAAAGTCTCAGGCAAACAGAAGCTTTTCTAGAAGAATTGCAAACATGGTTTGAAGCACAAACCAATGTCAATTTGCTACCCATTCCCATCATAGCCGCCCATTTTTTAGAAAAAATCGATCCAAATCAACTGCGCGATCGCCTGGAAACATCGATGGGACATTCTTTTAATCGCTGGGGAACTTCAAGCAAAATTTCGGAGCAAATTATTCGCGAATTATTGCTAGTAGAGCTTCGTCCGCTAGCACTCGTCATTTATGCCGATTCTTATCGCGAAGCCATATCTCTTTCTATTTTTGAAAATTCATTTGAGGATAGATAAAAAATGAAGAATGAACAATTTGTCTGCTGTCCTCATTGCACTTACGACGCAAATTCAAGCGAAGCTAGCCATTGTCAAATTTGTGGAACTTCTCTCGATTCGACTTCTATTGCCATTGCTAAATGCGATCGCCAACCGCAACAGTTATCCGAGCTAAACTCGCGCTTAGAAATTAGTTCTTCAAGGTCGCAAAATTTTTTTTCTGGCTGGCTATTATTACCGAGCGCATTATTCTTTTTGGCGATCGCAGGTGGAATTTTTATTTATGCCGATAAGCTTTCTTTTCCCTTACTATCTCGTCAAGAACAAATTAATAATTCGAGAATCAAATTGTATCGCTCGGTGCGAGATGTTGAGAATACGCCTAAAGGTTTATTCAGCTATGGACATTCGTTTGCTACTGCACCGCTACATACACCAGCTAAAAAGCAGATAATTTCTTTAGCTCATCCCGAATTCGATTTGCAATATGCCGAACCGCCTTTGTATGCGAAACCAGGCTCTAGTACCAGCGTCAAAATGCTACTTGATGGTTCGATCGCTTTTGCAGAATTAAGCCGACCTTTAGAAGATGAAGAATATGCTCAAGCTACAAAACGAGGATGGCAACTTCAACAAATTCCCTTCGCGATCGATGGATTAACTTTTTTTGTCAATCCTCAATTGCCTGTCGATCGACTTTCAGTAGAGCAAATTCGCGCTATGTTACTGGGAAAAATTGTTAACTGGAAACAAGTAGGCGGCCCAAATTTACCTGTCGTACCTTTTGTTTTGAATCCAAAAACTGCACCTGGTGCGCTTTCGTTATTGCTAAATAAATCGGAAATGAACGACTTAGGTGCTAACGTTAAGTTTATTCGCGACCACACTAGTGGTATCCGCCAAGTAGCTTCTACACCAGGGGCAATTAGTTATGCTTCGGCGGCGATCGTGGTCAATCAAAATAGCATTCGCACCCTGCTTTTAGCTAGACCTAATTCTCAAAATTACGTCAGTCCTTTTGCCGATGGTTGGATTAACGCCACAGCTTTTCGCGATCGAACTTATCCACTAGTTCGACGTTTTTTTATTGCCATCCGCAGAGATGGCAGCCTCGACGAGCAAGCAGGATTAGCTTATGCTAACATGCTTCTTTCCGATGAAGGGCAAAAAAAATTAGTCGAGAAAGCTGGTTTTGTGCCGATTAGATAAGGTTTATGGTTCATTGCCGAAGTAGGCTCGCTTGTTTCTCTCCCTGTTCCCTATCCCCTATCCCCTACTCCCTAATTTAACGACCAATTAAGCGATCGCGTAAATGTTTGATGCGATCGCGAAATTTGGCAGCTTCTTCAAATTCTAAATTCTTGGCGGCATCTTTCATTTGTGCTTCTAGTTGTTCGATAATTTCGGGAATTTTTTCTAATGGTAATTCTTCGGAATGTTGGTAAACTTCTTCTAATTGTTGGGCGTTCAAACGTCGAGAAATATCTAAAAATGAAAGAATAGAATTGCTCGATTTTTTAATAATTGATTTTGGAGTAATATTGTGCATTCGATTGTAAGCCATTTGAATATTTCTTCTGCGTTCGGTTTCTTCAATGGCTTTAATCATGCTGTCGGTGAGATTGTCGGCATATAAGATAGTTTGTCCTCGGATGTGACGTGCCGCACGACCTATGGTTTGAATCAAAGAACGTTCCGATCGCAAAAAACCTTCTTTGTCAGCATCTAAAATTGCCACCAAAGATACTTCGGGCAAATCCAAACCTTCTCGCAATAAATTAACACCAATTAAGACATCAAATTCTCCTTCTCTTAATGCTTGAATAATCTCAATGCGCGCGATCGATTGAATTTCTGAATGCAAATATTTAACTCGAACATCTCTTTCTTGAAAATATTGAGTTAGATCTTCTGCCATTCTTTTTGTCAGAGTAGTAATCAATACTCTTTCTTGTAAGTTGACTCTTTCTTTAATTTCACTCAATAAATCATCGACTTGTCCTTCTGTGGGACGGACAAAAATTTCTGGATCGATTACACCTGTTGGACGAATAATTTGTTCGGCAATTTTTCCTGCTGATTCTTCAATTTCCCAGTTACCAGGAGTCGCAGAAACAAAAATACATTGATTTACTTTTTCCCAAAATTCTTCTGCTTTTAAAGGACGATTGTCAGCAGCGCTAGGCAAACGAAAACCATGTTCGATCAAAACTTGTTTTCTAGCGCGATCGCCGTTATACATGCCTCGAATTTGTGGTACGGTAACGTGAGATTCATCAATTACCAACAGCCAATCTTCAGGAAAATAATCGATCAAACATTCGGGCGGATCGCCAGCTTTTCTTCCTGCTAAATGACGGGAATAATTTTCAACTCCATTGCAGTAACCAACTTCCTGCAACATATCTAAATCGTAACGAGTTCTTTGTTCTAAGCGTTGTGCTTCTAAAAGTTTTCCCGCATTTGTTAACTCTTCCAAACGATTTTCTAATTCTTGTTTGATATCATAACAAGCACGTTCTAGTTGGTCTTCTGGTGTGACAAAGTGTCTGGCAGGATAAAGATTAATACCATTCAAACTTTGTAAAACTTCTCCCGTAACTGGATCGACATAACGCAATGCTTCAACTTCATCACCAAAAAATTCAACGCGAATAATTCGATCTTCGTAGGCAGGAACTATTTCTAAAACATCGCCTTTTAAACGAAATTTTCCCCTCTCCAATTCGAGATCGTTTCTAGCATATTGAACCGAAACTAAATCTCTTAATAATTGACGCTGATCTAACTCTTTTCCTACCTGAATGGGAATCGCTGCCTTTAAATATTCTGAAGGCATTCCCAAACCATAGATACAACTAATTGAAGCTACAACAATGACATCCTTTCGCTCAAAAAGCGATCGCGTTGCTGAATGTCGCAACATATCAATTTCATCATTAATTGAAGCAGTCTTTTCAATATAAGTATCGGTTACGGGAATATAAGCTTCAGGTTGGTAATAATCGTAATAACTGATGAAGTATTCAACTGCATTATCTGGAAAAAATTGACGCAATTCGTTGCATAATTGTGCAGCCAGAGTTTTATTGTGTGCCAAAACTAAAGCAGGTTTGCCAACATTTTCAATTGTCGCCGCGATCGAAAAGGTTTTACCCGTACCCGTCGCACCTAAAAGCGTTTGAAAGCGATTGCCAGTTTTTAAAGAATTGGTAAGTTGCGCGATCGCGCTTGGTTGATCGCCAGTGGGTTGAAAGGGGGCTTTTAGATTAAATAAGTTCATAAATTAACTTTTATTTTATAATTGCTCTTATAATTAGTTAGAAAGATATTAATAGAACATAAAAATCGTTAATAATTTGAGTTGCTAGTAACATTTTTTGATTAGTTAAACATTTGTACCATCTTGATTGGAGAGAAATTGATGAGCGTTGAAAACTTAGAAGCTAACGGCAGCAAGGCAAATGAAGGAAAAGAAATCAATTTAGAAGAAAGCAAAACTCCAGAAACAAAAACCGCAGCTTTGGCAACTAAGACAACTACTGCCGCTGCCAAAAATCCTTCTAACACCGCAACTGCTAAGAAAACAACGGCAAAAAGCACAACCACAAAAGCAAAAACAACAGAAACCAAAAAATCTACTCCCGCAAATACTACTGCGTCTGCACCTGCATCTAAAGAGAAAACTTCAGAAAAAAGTTCTTCTCAAACAGCCGGTCTTAGTTTAGCAGTACGCCCACATATGATTTTTGGCAATCGTCCTGTCGAACCAAGTCATCTTCAAATAGTTAATACTTATCGTTCTGTAGGTGGCGATCGTCCTGTAACAACCAGTGGAATCAATGTTAGTAGTACTTTAACTGTTTCTGGAAATCGTCCGATCGCAGTTAGCACTCTTCAAGTCAGCGAATCTTACATTATGGGAAACCGTCCCATCGCTTCTAATGAAATTGACGATCCCACAACCTTAATGGGTTTTATCGACTAGTTTCGATCGTGTAGGGACTACGCCAAACTTTCGGCGAGGAAGCCGGAATCTACGAGATTCCGCTTCGAAGTTCGCCGAAACAACTGGCTTGTTCCATGGAACGTCCCTACATTGAAAATAGGGAACGTCCTTACTTTAAAAATTAGTTTTTCAATTCGATCGCTTTTAACAAATTATAAAATGGTTGCCAATTATCCTCTTCAGCGATTGGTTGCCAAACTGATTCGATTACTGGTCGAAGTAAAGCAGTTTTCGGATTGCGATCGTGCAATCTTTCGCCCACTTCATTTATTTTAGCAACTGGTAAACTGTTTAGACATTTGTAATAAAGTTCTTTAAAGCGATCGCCTAACTCGCGAGAAAAAGATGCATTCTCTAAAATTAACGAACTATTTTCTCGCCAGCCATAATTAAATCCTGCTGCTAATTCGGCAAAAAAAGCATGGTAGCCGATTTCTGAATTTCTGAGTAACTTTATCGTCGTTTCCAGTAACTCATTTGCTTCTGGAATTGATAAATCTTCAAAACCCAATTTAGCTAACATTAACTGACGATAAGTTTCTTGATAGCGATCGTCAAACAAAGATAAGCCAGCCTCTAAATCTTCAGTAGCAATTATTCTACTCAAAGGTGCTTGCAACATTTCTAGATTTAACTTACAAATAAGCGGTTGATTGCCATAGCTGTAACGACCGCCATAATCGAAATAAGCAGCAGTAAACTGAGGATTATAGGTGGGAATAAAAGCATAAGGGCCATAATCAAAACTTTCCCCTGTAATTGACATATTATCGGTATTTAAAACCCCATGGCAAAAACCCGCCGCCATCCATTGCGCTGTTAATTCGGCAACTCTTCGAACCAATTCGGCATAAAATTTAGCATAGCGATCTTTTCGATCGCAAAGATGGGGATAATAAATATCGATAACATGGTCTAGTAAATTAACAATTAAATCGGTACGCTGAATGTAGTGCAATCTTTCAAACGTACCAAAACGGATATGCGATCGACTAAAGCGTACCATTACACACGATCGCGTTGGTGATGGCTCGTCGCCGCGCCATAATTGTTCGCCTGTCTCGATCGCACTCAAACAACGAGAAGTTTTAACTCCCAATTGATGCAGCGCTTCAGCCGCTAAAACTTCTCTTACACCACCTTTAAGAGTCAATCTACCGTCAGCAGTCCTAGAATAGGGAGTTCTTCCCGAACCTTTAGTGCCAAAA
>JBOFLQ010000104.1:0-6787 GCA_051657945.1 Xenococcaceae cyanobacterium
ATAGCCCATTGTCTTCCCTGTGCGGAAATAAATTCCAAAAGTTCTGGTTTTGCTGCAATTGTTTCTATTACTTCTTCAACGTTGTCGATATCGATACCGATATAATGTCGCCAATTTTCTGGCATCACGGGAATTTCTAAACCGTATTTGTCAAAATCTAAATTGAAAGCAACACAGCCAGCAGCCATTGATTCCCAAAATCTCCAACTGTCCCATTGCAATACTCTGTGCGTAGTTAATCCTAATTTAGCGATCGCCTTACGGAGGGCGCGAGTAGTAAAGCTAGAGGGATTGCGAGGAATGGGGGAGAGAAAATAGCCACCGAAAGCAGCACAGGCGGAAGATTTGAGTAGACGTTGATAGTAGTTAGGATAATGTCTTCTTCCCGTCTGTTTCCACATTAAGAGATCGTAGGAGTCGGATTCGGTTGGCAAACTGGAGTAAGCTTCAAAATTTTTATTGACTGGTAAAACTTTTTCTAAAGGTGAAAAAAATTGTTTGGGTAAAACGTTTCTCACCGAATGCAAACCGCGATCGCGAAAATTAACTAATAAATGTCGATCGCGGCTGGCAAAATCGGGTACATTTTCTAATTGTTTGAGGACGCGATCGGACAATCCAAAAGCCCAGGCACGAAAATTGCTTGGATAGGCGGACTTATTAGAATAATGAGTTTTGAGAATCAAATCGAACTGTCGAAATTCTGGAGCAAAAGAATAGGTAGGATTGACATCATCCGTACCGTCGAGAAAAACTGTCACGTATTGGCGATCGGGATGAAATAAATTTTCGGGTATTTTTCGATCGGCACGAAACCATTGATGATTTAGCACGACTACCGAACAAGCATCTGGCTCGATCGCAGAATCGTTTTTAAATAAATACTCTCCCGTTTCTGGTGACAGTTGCCAGTAGTTTCGATCCGAGTAAAAAGGAATATTTAACTGACGCAATCCTTCTGCAATACAAATTGCCAAATCTTGATAATAAGGTTCTTCGGGAGGACCGATCGGATTGCAGAAAAAAAATATTTTTGGTGTCACTTGAAAATTCATACTAAAAAAAATCCATCGGCAAACTCGGCTATAAATTTTAGCTTTTGCTAAGCTGAAATCTCTGTAGCAAAAATTGCAAGTCGGCGGGGGTTATCAGTAGGTTTGGTGGAGAAACTTTGAAGACGATCGGAAAAGACAGCAACACAAAAATCAAGCGTACTATGGTTGAAAGTAGCAAAGCCAAACCTGCACCGACAAAGCCATACTTAGGAATAAGAATTAATAACAAGGGTACACTCAAACCCAAACCGACACCTTGTAAAATAGTGACAGTACCAGGTCTTCCCAAAGCCATAAAAGCTTGTGCTAAAACCCAAAGCGTTCCACTAACTACTATCTCCAACAACAAAATGCGAAGTACGAGCAAAGCATTTAAAAATTTCTCACCGTAAAGTAAAGGCAGTAAAATTGGGCCCAAAATCATCACCATAATTGCAGCCAAGAACGTCAAAAGCAGACTGATTCTCGCAGCCCTGCCTACTGTTTCGATTACTTCTGCTACCGGTCGTGCTGCGGTTTTTGGCAGCAACACTGTAACGATCGAGCTATGCAGAACATCGAGCATGCGCGAAAGACTTAGAGCCACTACATACAAACCCATCGCCTTTGGTTCGAGCAAACCAACTACCATTACTTGACCGATTTGTGCTGAAAGAGTCCCCAACAAATCGATACCATAAGCCCTCAATCCATAATTAAATAAATTTTTAAAACACCATTGCCAATCTTTCCACTCGGGCGGACATTTTTGCCAAAGACGAAACAGCATCCACCCCAAAACGGGTAGATTGGGAATCGTATAGGCTAGCCCCGCTCTTGTCGCTGTTAATGCTCCTGCCGATCCTAGTACCGCCAATATAGCCAAAGTCATCAAAGGAGAAAAATAACAGAGCTTATTGACAGTGGCAAAGTCTTCTTCTGCTTCTAGGGCGGCACGAAGATTGCTAATTAACAAAATGATTGGCGTAACCAGCATGAACCAGCGCGCATCACGAATGGCATCTGGCGAATACTGATGCAGCCAATAAGGCATCATCACGATCCCGATCGAAAAAGCAACCAATCCTAAAACCGAGCCGATGGTTAAAGCGGCAGCAAGAAATTGAGATTTTTGTTTTGGGTGTAACTTAAAGTTGTAAAGTAAAGCCGAAGGAATGCCCAAACTAACACTAAAGCCTAAAAGATTCGGCCATAGCAATAAAGCTGCTTGTTCTCCTCTTCCTTCTGGCCCTAAAGCGCGAGCGGTAATTACTCCTGTGGCTATATTAGTAACCAAAATTAATAATCGAACCAATACTGTTTGCATGGTCGCAGCCATACCGCTACGACCCTGCCATAACCAATCGATAACTTTTACTACATTCATTTAGTCGAGCGATAAATTGACAAAACGTTCTTACCTCGTAAACCAAAGTAGCTTTATTAGATAAAAATTCGGTTGACTAAATACTCGCTCCGCCAAAAATGACTTTAGGCACAGTCGCCAGTAAAATTTTCAAATCTCGACCTAACGACCAACTACATAGATACTCCATTTCTAGTTCGCGCTTGTCGGTGACGACATCCGATCGAAAGGCTTTAACTTTGGCTAAAATTTGCCAATCTTCAATCATTCCTGGCAGCGCGTTCAATCTTTTTCTGTCTTCACCACTAAAAGCCAGTGCGTCGTATAATGCCCAGGGACGCAATCCCACCAGACTCATATCCCCTTGAAGTACGTTGAACAACTGCGCTAGGTTATCCAAACGTGAGGAGCGCAACCAACGTCCGATCGGCGTAAAGTATGATTCTTGTTCTGGATTTTGCAATTGTCGGAGATTGCAGATTTTTTCGTATTCTGGTTCGGCATTTACGTTAATGTAAACCGTACGAAATCTATACATAGAAAAAAGTTTGCCTCTTTCGCCAATTCGCCATTGACGTAGCAGAATTGGCCCAGTTGAAGAAAATTTAACCAGCAAAGCTAACAATAACAACATTGGACTGAGAAGGACGAGCGAAATAGCTGCGACAATCCAATCCATCGATCGCTTCATTTGCCAATAAACCAAACTTTGTTTTTGAGGAGATTTAACGTCAGAAGGGATTCGCAAAAATACTTGTTTGTCTGCTTTTTCGCAAGCATTAGCCCATAGTTCGATCTCTGTTTTCTCAAACTTAGGATCGAGACAAACTCGGTTTACTGGCGATCGCGTCAGGCACTCACTCAACCAATTTTGATTTTTTAAAGCTGGTATTTCCAGCCGTTTTGGATGTTCGACTTTTTTAATCCACAGTTTATTTTGTCGCCATTTTAAGCTGCAAGGAAGCAACATTTTGCCTTGTTCGCCCTCGCTGGATACTAACTCTAAGTTAACTATCGTCGAACTTTTTAAAACAATACTGAAATTAGTCATGATTTTTAACGTCCATCGTCAAGATAAGTGAAAATTGATTTACCAAATGTGGTTAACTTGCCTTGTCCGCAGGATTTAAAGCATTGTTCCGATCGTAATAACCTCCGTATTTAAGATATTTGTAGTCAGTTTCTTTATCGCTGTTGGCAACAATACCAATTAAATTCAACTTGCTAAGCAGGGCAGTGGCTTCCGCCATTTCCGAGCGGGTAACGCGATCGATCCTAGCCACCATTAACACGCCATCGCAGCAGGATGCAGCTTGAATCGCATCCACCATCCCAAGCACTGGCGAGGTATCTAACAAGACTAAGTCATATCGCTGCTCGAAAGCTTTGACTAACTTTCCGAGTCTATTTTTGCTCAACAGTTGGACTGGATCTACAGGAATCGAACCAGCGGTAAGAATATCAATTTGCGAGTCGAGCAGGGCAACACTATGAAGATCTGGAACTTGGGTTTTACCAGCTAATAAATCTACTAAACCTCTTTCGTTAGGTAGGTTGAGTTTTACGTGCAAACTCGGTTTGCGTAAATCTGTATCGATCAACAATACTCGCTTCTGCAAGCGCGCGGCGCTTAGAGCCAAACCTAAAATCAAAGTGGATTTTCCTTCACTAGGAATTGCCGAAGTCACTACTAAAGATTTTAAATTTGCCGCCGAATTGAGCAGTTGAATGTTCATGTACAGCAGGTCGAGAGAATCCCGAAAAGCTTGCCATTGAACGAGTTGAAAAATCGAAGTTTCGCTCTGAGAAACGTTACGCCAAGGAAGTTGTACGAAAAACTTGCCCAGTTTGGCGGAGTTGAGTTGCGGTACTTCTCCGAGTACTGGGAAAGCAACCTGTTCTTTGATTTGTTGGGCGCTTCTTAACGAATCGTCGATCGTTTCGCGCACGAAGGCAGCCACGCCTCCAATAAACAGACCGGCAATACCGCTTAAGAGAATGTTTTGCGTAGTTTTTGGCCCAATTTTCAGACCTGTTTGCGGTGGCTCTACCACCTGCCAGTTAAAACCGCCTCGATTGATTTCAATCCCCAATCTTTGACGCGCTTCGAGCAGTTGTTGTAGCGTTCCTCTTTTTACTTCTACTTCTTGCTGCAAGCTATTGTATTCATCAATCAATTTGGGAAAGTTATTGATGCGATCGCGCAGTCTTTTTTCTGTATTTCTCAAACCGCGATCGCGCTCTTGCAAGACAGCGATATTAGTTTGTGCTTCTAGCAGCGCTCTAGATAAATTTACGTCGCTCGGGCCTAATTCTCCTTCGCTTTGAAGAGATTCTTTGGGTACTTTGGTGTGAGTGGAATTCGATCCGAGTATTTTTTCGACTTCTTGTTGGAGAAGTTGCCGTTGGCTGTCTCTTTTTTCGACTAAATTCTGTAAGACTGGGTTGGCTTCAGTCGAAACTGTTCGCTCCGCACTTAGAGCTAGTTCGGTTTTTTGCAGTTCATCGAGTAATTTTTGATAGCGTGAAGACTCGCTCAAACGATTGGCAACCATTGCACCTTGCGGCGTTCTACTCAGTTGTCTTTGTAGATCGCCATAGCGTGCTTTATTCTCTTTGTATTGGGTTTGCAGTAATTCTCTATCTTTTTCGATATCCCTAAGATCTTCAGCTACTTCTGTTGCTTCTTTTTCTGGCGCAATCAGATTGTTTTTTTGACGAAAATTTTTGAGTTCTGTCTCTGCTTGAATCACACTCTGACGAGCTACAGGCATTTGTTTGTTAATAAAACTAAGACCGTCTTTTAATCTTTGATCTTGCTGTTCTAAGTTGTATTGTTGATATACCTTTTGAATGGCTTGCAGTACTTTTTGAGTTTTAACTGGATCGTTGGCTGTATAGACCGCCTGAAAGATTTTTGTCTCTACTTTTTCCTTGTCATCTTCATTTTTCAACTGCTCTAAAGCGAGATCTTTTCTTAATTCTTTAATTGTCAGTTCTGGATATTCAGGCTTAAGAGTGTCAATTGCTCTTTGAATCAACAGCGAACTACGCATTAAATTGAGTTGAGTTGCATAGTCTAGTTGTACGTTTGAGCCTGTAAAGCGATCTTCTTCTTGCTTGTCTGTATAGTTAGGCTCGATTAACAACTGCATGTAACTTTTATAAATCGATTCTTTGCTTAAAGCAATCAGCAAACCCAATAAAAAAACGCTGGTAAAAATACCAGAAAACCAAAAACGCCTCCTCCAAAGAATTGACAATAAATGTCCGTAACCAACCTCTGTTTTTGCTTCTACATCAAGATCGAATTGAGCCACACTTACCTCACATTTGTTAACACTATTGCTTTTTTCTGCAAATCGACGGTCAATTTACCGCCGCAAAACTCCTCAATTGCTTTTTTTATTTTTTCGAAAAAGACTTCCTCCGAAAAATTGTGTAAAGCATGGTTTCGGATTTCTTGATAGTTCCAAGTTTTTTGCTTGGACTCAACAAGTGCGGCAATCAGCGCTTCAGGGGTTTGTGGGTTAAACAATATTCCCGTTTTTCCATCGATTTGGGTGTCGAGTACACCTCCCGCGCCATAAGCAATTACTGGCGTACCGCTAGCATTAGCTTCGATCGGCACTAGCCCATAATCTTCTAACCCAGTCACGATCGAACAACTTGCTTTTGCCATCAATTGAGTGCGCCAGCTATCGCTGAGGTGACCGTAAAATTGAATGTTGCTCATAGCACGCGATTCGAGATTTTCGCGTTCTGGCCCGTTGCCGATTATAATTAATGGCCAACCCAGCCAGTTAAAAGCTTCGATCGCCACATCAATTCTCTTGTAGCCAATCAGACGCGAAGAAATCAAGTAAAATTCTTCTTTGTCTTCAGAATACAAAAATTTTTGGCTGTCAATTGGGTAATTAATTACACTTGCTTGTCGTTTGTAGATTTTTTCGATCCGACGAGCTACGGTACTAGAATTTGCTATGTAAAGATCTGGTTCATGAGAAAAGTCTATGTCTATTTTCCTCATCTGTTCAAAAATATTTTCAATTAAAGGAGAAAGCGTTTTATAATCTTTGTATTCTTTGAGATAAACTTTTGTATCCCATAAAAAACGAGTTATGTTATGGCAAAAACAAATATGCAAAGCTCCAGGTCGTTTTTTGACCGCTTTGGCAAAACTAGAGGTACTACTGATAATTAAATCGTAATCCTGCAAATCTAGCGATCGAAAGGCTGGATAATAAAAAGGAGCCATCAATCGAAAATATTTTGCTGCCCCTGGAATCTTCTGTAAATATGTTGTCTTGACTATCCTTTCGCCGAGGTCTATTGTTTTTTGCGGATCGTACAAAGAAGTGAAGACATCAGCGTCGGGAAAGCAGTT
>JBOFLQ010000105.1:0-9423 GCA_051657945.1 Xenococcaceae cyanobacterium
GAATACCGACACCAGTATCTTGGATACTAATTACAGCAAACTTTTTCGATCGAGTTAAATTAAAACTAATCGTTCCGTTCTCACTCGTGTACTTGAGTGCATTTTCTAGAAGATTGGAAAACAAACGATGCAGTTGAGCGGCATCTCCTCTAATCGATATACCAGTAGGTAAATGTGTCTTAATGGTAATGTGTTTATTTCGAGCGATCGATTCGGAATTATTGGCTAAAGTGTTTAATATTTCGTCAACAGAGATGTCGGATTTCGAGCGATCGGGAGCGATTGCCACAGTATCAGTTCTAACCAAAAACAGCAAGTCATCCACCAAACGTTGCATTTGTCTGGTAGCTGCATCGATCTTGACAAGCTTACTCGAATCAGTTGCCTGAAATCTTTCTCGACGGGCGAGCATAAGTTCGACCGCAAGGCTAATTTTTGTTAAAAGATTGCGTAAATGATCGGAAAAATTAGTGATAAACTGTTCTCGCCATTGGAAATTTTGAGCGAGTGGTGCAAAAGCCTGTCTTGCTAGATAGAGGTTGCCAAAACTAGTAAAAATTAAGGCGGCGATCGCGCCTAAACCTAATTTCAATCGCAATTGCTCTAGATTAGTTTCTATTTTCTGGGTTGATTGACTAGCTCGAACGTAACCTTCTATTTGTAAATTTTTTTTTTCTGGGCTATTCTCGTCTGTATCGTCAGCGTACACAGCAATAGTTACAGTGCGGATTCCAGCTTGTTGTTGAAATAAAGGAAAATTTTTTGGCAAATTTTTGGTCGAACTATTTTCAAATGAAGATACCTGAAGCAAACTAGCTCCTTCTCTAGCTAGCAATTGGCGATCGCGATCGAACCATTCCAAGGTTTTTTTTTGAGCGGAGAGAAAATTGCACCAAGAAAGATTTTTTTCTAAGCCTTGACGACCTTTAGTTTTGACTAAATGTAGGCTGGGAACAGCCGCTTGCGCCAAAGTTAGGAGTTGCTCGTCAAACTGTTTATTTAAACTGCGGGCAAACAAAATGTAAAAAAATGTTACAGATGCCCCGAAGATCGCTACCATAGCTGTCAAATAAACTACGAGCAGAAACCTGCGTGGCAGGCGATGGTTTTGCATACAGACTCGGTTGAGACTCTAACCTAGAAAAATTTAGGGAGCAAATTGAAAGCGAAGCTGCACTCGACAACAAGATGTTAACAAAGATAAAAAATCATAGTTGAGTTTACGGTTGCTTATGAAAGCTTCTTGACATTTTACTCAAAAATTAAAAAATTGTTTTTCAAACAATACCTAAACCTTAACCGACTAAACAGAGGGAACAGATACTTGAAAACAGCTACCAATTCCCACCTCACTGGTAACTGATATTGTCCCTTGATGTTGTTTGACAATAGCTTGGGCGATGGCTAGTCCCAATCCAAACCCTTCTTGTTGTTGAGTTCTGTTTTGCTCGACTCGCCAGAAGCGCTGGAAAAGAAGCGGTAAATATTCAGATGGAATGCCAATGCCAGTGTCTTGCACAGTAACTACGGCACAATTCTTTAGTTTATTCAATGAAATAGTAACTTGTCCTCCCATTTCTGTATACTTAATCGCATTTTCGAGAAGGTTTGAAAACAAACGATTTAGTTGAGAAAAATCGCCCCTAACCGATATATTGGAAGTTAAATGAGTTACTAGGTTAATCTGCTTGGCTTGAGCAGTAGATTCAAAGTGCGATACCAAAGTTTGTAGTAGTTCCTCAAGAGAAATTACTGGTTTCTGTGTCTGAGTGGCGATTTCGACATTACCAGTCCGAATCAAAAAAAGTAGATCGTCTACCAAACGTTGCATTTGTTTGGTGGCTGCATCGATCATTTCTAACTTTCTCGAATCGGAAGGCTGAAATCGATCGACGTTGCTAAGCATTACTTCACTAGCAATACTAATTCTGGTTAAGGGATTGCGTAGTTCGTGAGAAGCTTCAGCCGCAAATTGTTTGAGCTGCTGTAAACTTTGTTGTGTTGGTTGTAAAGCTCGTCTGGCAAAATAGATACTACTCAAGCTAATCAGAATAAAAAAAACAATTGCTCCCAACACCAATCCTAGTAAAAGTTGATTTAAAAGGCTTTCTATCTCCTGAGTCGATCGACTAGCTCGAATGTAGCCTCTTAGAAGTAAGGTTTTTTCTTCTGAGTCATCAGCGTAGACAGGAACAGTTACACTACGAATTTTATCTTTTTGTTGTACGATCGGATCGCCTCGATCTAAGCCTTCTGTCAACAAATTTTTGAACAAGGGAATTTTAGGAAAACCAGTTCCTTCTTTAGCTAATAATTTACCCTCAGAGTCAAACCATTCTAGACTTTCTTTTTGGACAGCAAAAAGATTGCGCCAAGGGATGTCTCTGTCTAGAGCCTGGTGACCTTTTGTTTTGACTATATCTAGGCTGCTTACTGCCGCTTGCGCTGAAGTAAGCAATTGTGCGTCTAACTGTTTGTTTAGATTACGAGCAAAAAAAATATACAGAGTTGTTGTCGATCCTAAAAGGATAGCTGTTATCGTCATCAGATAAATTACGAGCAGACGACGACGCAAGCCTAGAAATTGATAATTCTGAGTGAGTATTGTTTTTAAGGAGGTCATCAAATCTTGTTTTCGATCGAGGATTGAGCAGCTTGTTTATGAATAAGCAATCTCCAATGGTTAGATGGTTGTCTATCAATACAGACAATAACAGATTTGCAGTTTTCTATTAACCTTTAATGAAGCTTCGATGAGAAAACTTTCACAAATCAGCCATCAACCAAAGAGCTTTTAACCAAAATCCTAATGATGTAATTCCTCTGCCTAATCTTCAATCAAAACTAGAGGTGCGATCTGGTTTCACACCCCTGGTTTTTAAATATCGTTGATTTTTAGCTTTGATTGCCGAACCCCTAACCCTTCATCCAGCACAAGCTTCAAAATTCTGTTTGAGACGATAGCCCAAACCATAAACTGTCTCGATTAAATCATCGAAAGCTCCAGCTTTTTTGAGTTTTTGTCGCAAACGCTTGATATGAGCTTTAACTGCATCCTCATCGGGGATTTCTTCGGACGACCAGAGATTGTCTATAATTGCACTGCGACTCACAATTCGATGACCGCGATGCAGAAATAATTCTAGTAGACGAAACTCTTTAGGAGTTAATTTGAGAGGTTCTTCTCCATAACTTACCTCACCAGTACCGGGATCGAGAGATAACTCCCCCCAGGCTAACTGAGGTGCTTGACAAGAACCTTTTCGACGTAGCAAAGCGCGAATGCGAGCCAACAACTCTTGTAATTTATAGGGTTTGACCACATAATCATCTGCTCCCGCATCTAAACCCATGACTTGAGATTGGGTACTATCTTTGGCGGTTAACATCAGAATTGGCATTTGATAGTCTTGAGAACGTAATTGACGGCAAAGACTAATACCATCGAGCTTGGGTAGCGACCAATCAAGTAAAAGTAAGTCGTAGTCAAAAGACTTGACAAAATCCCAGCCCGATAGACCGTCTGTGGCTACATCCACGACGTAGTACTGGTCAGCGAGGGCTTCTGCAAGCAATTCAGCGATATCGAGATCGTCTTCGACTAGTAACAGTCTCATAAAAACCTCTGAGAAAGTGGAACATCGATCGATGTAAGGTTCTACGCGCCCTTTTGGTAAATTTCGTTGGCGTTAGGCGGTAAAATTCAGTAGCTCTGAGTCTTTTTTGTTTAAAAAGTCGTGTTCTCTATGTGCTAAAAAAGTCTCGTAACATAGTTTTGGCAAAACAAAAAAAATCAAGCCGCAAGACTGCCTTA
This sequence comes from Xenococcaceae cyanobacterium, assembly GCA_051657945.1. Lineage (GTDB taxonomy): Bacteria > Cyanobacteriota > Cyanobacteriia > Cyanobacteriales > Xenococcaceae > CAZJTL01. The sequence continues at coordinate 3,815 of JBOFLQ010000105.1, forward strand.
CACTCAGCCTATATTTAGCAATGTTCAAATCCCATCTTTTATGTTGTCTGTTTTTGAATCCCCATCAAATCTTTAATTGCGACCAAAGCTTTATATCTTGCAAGGATTGTCGAACAATTGACAATATATCATAGATGAAGATAAATCTAAACAAAAAATCAAGAGAAATGACGGGGTATAATCTGCAAAATCTTTCTAAGGCTTCGAGTTAAGTTGTCTCATTCTCGCTCAAAACCTACATCTAAAAAGTTAAGAAATCGAAAATACTCGTTTTGTAAATAATGGGATTTCGCTAGTATCTTGTTACTTGCTTATGTTATTCGCGATGGCTTCGCACTCCCTGCGGGAGATCGCTTTTTTTGTTTGTGTTAAAAGGCACGATCGCGCCTTTGAGATTAGTTCCTTCTAAATTAGCGCTCTCTAACTTAGCTCCCGTTAAGTCAGCACCTTCCAAATTAGCGCCTTTGAGGTTAGCACCTTCCAAATTAGCGCCTCCTAAATTAGCTCCTTTAAGATTAGCTCGCCCTAAATCAGCTCCCTCCAGGTTAACTCTGACGAGATTAGCACCCTCTAGAGAAGTACGCATCAAATCGGCTCCCTCTAAATTAGCCCGCACCAATTCAGCACGAACCAGATCGGCTCCTTCGAGATCGGCATTTGCCAAATTGGCGCGAATTAGATCGGCTCCTTCGAGATAGGCGTTGTTTAAATTAGCTCCTTGCAGATTAACACGTCCGAGGTGGGCATTGATGAGATCTGCTCCTTCGAGATTAGCTCCTTCTAAGTCTGCTTGCACTAAATTAGAACCCTTAAGATTGGCGCGTGCCAGCTCCGATCTAGACAATTCCGATCCCTCTAGGTTAGTTTCTTGCAAGTTAATATCCATCAAATTGCATCTAGAGCAGACTCCTGTTTTGAGTAGCTGCTGGACGGGACTTTGCGGCCAGGGAATCCAAGCGATCGCCCACTGTACGACCACCAAAGCAAGGATACTAGTAGTAATTAGCTCTCGATTAATAGCAAACTTTTTCATTTGAATAAGATTACCATGCTGGTTGGGGCGATCGAGATCTCCCGATATCCGAATCTGTAGGAGCGATTTAAGAGCTATTTCAGCGTTAGTATAGCGATTGTTTAGGTTGGGAGCAGTCATTTTTTCCAGCCAATCGATAAATTGCGAATTTAATTGCGGCAATCGCCCTCTAAAATTGAAACGATAAGTTTCATAGTCGATTAAGTTCCCAATTTCTGACGATTTCGTTCCTGTCAACAGGCAGATTAAAGTTGCTCCCAAGCTATACAGATCGGATGCTGCTGTTAAGTGACGATCGAACATTTGTTCTGGCGGCATAAAGCCCAAAGTACCTTTAACCGCACTACTGACAGCTAAATTTTCACCGCCAAGACGAGCCAAGCCAAAATCCACTAAATAAACTTTCATTTTCCCAGTGGAGCGATCGACAAGAATATTTTCTGGTTTAATGTCTCGATGAATTATGGGAGGATGTTGCTGTTGAAGATAAACTAAGACTTCCAAAATTACAATCGCAATCTGCTTAATTTCATCAGGTGAAAAGTATCCTAATTGGGATAGAGAAGTCGCTTCTTTGTATTCCTGAACCAAACAAAAACCGTTGGAGGTTTCAAAAGAATTAAGATAGCAAGGAATGTGAGGAGAACAGAGCGATCGCAATAATTGAATTTCCGCTTCAATCGCATTGTATCCTGCCCAACTTGTTACTGACTGAGCAAATTGAAACTGTTTGATCGCCACAGACTGCTGAGTCTTGAGATCGGTTGCTAGGTAAGTGATGCGACCCCCAACACTATTTTGTCCCAATTCTCGTTCGACTTGGTAGTTGTATTGTTTGAAATCTGGATAGTTACTCATAATTTTTTGGTGAGGAGATAACCAATATTATTGAGCTTATCGTTAATTGTTCAAACCGAATATACAAAAGTTAGCCTCACTTTGACATCCAAAACAACAAAATTCCAACTTTTAAAAATTGTCCCAACTTTGTCACAATTTTGTTCCCTTTTTGTTACTTTATCCTGATTAACTTAAACATAGACCAGGCTAAATCAAGCACATAGGTAAATCCCCATCAAGGTTTTTCTTTTTAGTTCGTTTGTAAGTAACAAATTATTTAAGTCCCATGAACAAAGTAATTTCTCTTCACAACATTCATCCTAATGTCCGCGCCTCTTTCAACAGCGAAGAAAAAAATCCAGACATCCATTGGACTACTTACATTCATCCTTTAGCTGCGGTAATTGGCAATGTTCATCTCGGTCAACGAGTTATGGTCGCTCCAGCAGCTTCTGTACGCGGTGACGAAGGACAGCCGATTTGGGTAGGCAATGATGTCAACGTTCAAGATTGCGTCGTCCTTCATGCCTTAGAAACTCACGATAATGGCGAGTTAGTAAGTTCTGCGGTTGTCGAAGTGGATGGGAAGTTTTATGGAGTTCATATCGACGATCGCGTTTCTCTAGCCCATCAATGTCAAGTTCACGGCCCTGCTAGCATCGGTACTGATACTTTTGTCGGTATGCAAGCATTAGTGTTTCGGGCGACAGTGGGCAAAAACTGTGTCATCGAACCCAAAGCCTTGGTGATGGGTGTAGATGTAGCTGACGGACGCTACGTTCCTGCTGGCGCTCTCATTACCACTCAAGAAGCAGCAGATAATTTACCTTTAATTACCGAGAGTTACGCACTCAAAAGTTTAAATCAAGCAGTAGTAAAAGTTAACACTCAACTAGCTAGCGGCTATCAACAACAACAACAGCAAAAACAAAAACCCAATTTGAGAGTTGCTTAACTTGTAAGTCAGAAGTCGTAGAGACGCGTAGGCGAAGCCGTGCCGTTAGGCTAATTTCGCGTCTGTACAGAAGTCAGAAGTTTTTTTAGTAGCAAGTAGCAAGTAAAACTAGGCTGTTGACTCATTACTCATTACTCATTACTCATTACTCATTACTTCTGCTCCCTCCGCTTCCCTTGCCCCTCTGCCCCCTAATCCCCATGCTAATTCCCAAACTCAGACTAATTACCACCAGCCCAAATACCAGAACCAGCTACCAATCCCTACCGATGGGAGTGCGCGTAGCTAATGGAAGATATATAGCACCAGGCGAAATTGTTACCACTCAAACTTCTGCCTCTAGCTTACCTACTTTTGGGTTCAAAAAAACTACTCAATCGCTATCGACAAAACAGTCTTTATCTAAAAAGTCTCATCTTCGCTTAGTGGTTAACAACTGTTAAGAACTATTGAAAACGACAACCAATTTCACGGAAAGCGCTATGAATACTAGTTTTCTTGACAGCCTATTTATTGGAGAATTTACCGCAGCAAAGCAGACTGAGTTATTTGAAACTTTGATGCAAGTTAAATTTAGCGGTCAACTCTTACTGACTGGACTAACAGGAAAACAATGGATTTTTCATCTTTACTTAGGTCATATAGTCTATGCTACAGATCGAGAGCATCCCGTCAGACGGTGGCAAAGAAATTTAACCGTGCAGTTACCGCAGATTTCTGCTTTTCCCGAATTATGGCATAAAGAACTCGATCGAACTGCTGTAAAGAACTTCAATATCTGTTGGCAGTATCAACTGTTATGTTCGTGGGTAGAGCAACAAAAAATTAGCCGCGAACAAGCGACTAAAATGATTTGGTCGATCGTGGTTGAAGTTTTGTTTGATGTCACGCAAGCACGAGGTGTAAATTACGAACTCAAACAAGAACAGCTTTTGCCTGTCAAATTGGTGGCGATCGATGCGAACTATGCGATCGCTGAAGTGGAAAGACAATGGCTTGCTTGGCAAGCTGCCAAACTGAGCAAATATTCTCTCAATAAAGCGCCAAAGATTTCAGATTTAGACCAATTAGAGAAAAGTACCTCGACGCGGATCTTTGAAACGCTTTCTCAACTTCTCAACGGACAACAAAGTTTGCGAGACTTAAGCGTGCAGATGAAACGAGATCCACTGACGATAACTCGTTCTTTTTTGCCCTACATTCAATCTGGGTTGGTGGAATTAATTAATATTCCCGATCTTCCCGCACCAGTTATCGGTGCATCCATGCAATCGGAAATATCGAGTTCCTTAATTGCTTGTGTAGATGATAGTCCTAGTATCTGTAGCACGATGAAAGGAATTCTAACTAAATCTGGCTATCGATTTGTGGGAATTAACGATCCACTACGGGCGATCGGGATGTTGTTAGCCCTCAAACCAGATCTAATCTTTCTCGATTTGATGATGCCTCATACCAATGGATACGAACTTTGCGATAAGTTACGCAAGTTAGCTCACTTTCGTAGTACTCCGATCGTAATTTTGACAGGAAATGATGGCATTATCGATCGCGTTCGCGCCAAGATAGTCGGTTCTACAGATTTTTTAAGTAAAGCAATAGTTGACGAGAAGATCGTGTTAGAAAAAGTCTGCAAACATCTCAAACATTGCAATTTTCCTAAAATGGCGACGGATAAATTTTATCTCCCTACTAATGAGTTGAAACAGTCTGCTTAGTATGTTCATAGTTTATGGTTCATTAAGCATCGGGCAACACTTCGACAAGCTCAGTGCATCGCGGGCAATGCTGCACTGAACAAAAGTAATAACTCGCTACTTGCTACTTGCTACTTGCTACTTTTTCTTATTCCCTAATCCCTTACACCCCTAGCAAAATGAATATCCTAACTTTAACCAAATTAACGTTCGAGCTAATTCCCATAACACAACAATGGTTAGCATCACTTGAAGTTCATAATCCTAGAATGGCTCATTGGATATGTAGAATCATTCCTTCTCAATGTCCTTTTAAGCGTCAACTCAAATTTTTCGATCGCACCATTATTAATATTCCTTCTCTATGCAAACTCAATCCTCTCTACGAACAATTAGTCGAACTTCGTTTTAAGTCTTTAGTTTATTTAGTAGACGAATGCGGCGAGGATATTAATCTTTATTGTTAGTTTTCAAGTAAATTAATGAGGCAAATGTTTATGAATACTGCTTTAGTAATTGAAGATTGTTTAACCGAGCAACAAGCGATCGCTAATTATTTAACCCGAAATGGTTTTAAGGTTTCGATCGCTGGCAGTGGCGAAGAAGCTTTCAAAAAGATTAGTAATTGCAAACCCGATATTATTATTCTCGATATTATTCTACCAGGTCGCAGTGGCTTCGAGCTATGTCGGCAGTTAAAAACTAACTCCAAAACAAACAAAATTCCTGTGGTTCTTTGCTCTACTAAAATAACCGAACTCGATCGATTTTGGGGGCTAAAACAGGGAGCAGATGCTTATTTACCCAAACCTATTGCTGAAGAAATACTGATCCCAACTTTAAAACAACTGCTCGAGACTTGCCTCAAGGAGGTGTGATGGAAGTATCTGAATTAGTCAAATTGAGTGTGGAAGAACAGTTTTTACGATTTACTATAGCTCCTAACACTAAAGGTTTAATGTCTATTTCACAGATGAGCGAAGTGCTGACCATTAATTTCGGTCAGATTCTGCGAATGCCCCACATGAACCCTTGGGTAATGGGCGCTTACAATTGGCGAGGAGCAATTATTTGGATGCTAGAT
>JBOFLQ010000106.1:0-9602 GCA_051657945.1 Xenococcaceae cyanobacterium
CGCTGTGGCGGTACTATTAGTGTTAATAGTAGAGTTGGTAAAGGTTCGGTTTTTCGAGTGTTTCTACCAGTAATTCCCACGGAATTGAGCGAAGAATAAAGAGACTTATGAGGCAAGACTTTAAGAAGCCTATTCCCTATTCCCTACTCCCTAATTTGATACGCTTGAGGATTTCCCAAAGGAAGGAAAATGGTTAAAACTTCGCCTTGAGAAGATCGCTGTCTGACAATTAGTTTGCCACCGAGTGCGTTAAACAAATTTTTGGTCACTTGTAAATTAAGGCTGAGGCTGCCAGTTTCTGGTTGAAACATCAGCAATTGTCCCAAAGATTTCAGCGGGTTAGCACGATAGGAGCATTGAGAGCTAACTTGCAGTTTGAGGCGATCGCCAGCGGTTGTTACCTGTACGCGAATTTTACCTTCACAAGGCAAACTTTTGGTGATATTTTCCATCAATCCAGTCAATACTCGATCTAACATGTTTGGATCGCTGATTACCTGGGGCAGTTTTTTAGGAAGATATACTTCAAGTTTAATATTGCGCCGTTGCGCTTGTTTTTCCCAACAGGGTACAATTCGTCCAAAAATTTCGTCTAGGGCGACGGGAACGAGTTGTAATCTCTGATGGGACATGGTTTCTAATTCTGCTGCTTTGAAAATTAGCTCCATGCGATCGATTTGTTCGCTACATTCGCGATCGATTGTCTTCAAACGCTCGATCGCATCAGGGCTGAATTCTTTGCGTCTAAGTAACAAGCGTGTCAGGGTACGAATTGTCGTTAAAGGCGTGCGAATTTCATGGGTAAGTGCTTGTAGCAACTCCATTTCCAAGGAAATAGATAATTGTTTGGCATCTAAATGGTGGAGAGGCAAATTGTTTGGCTGAGATTTTTTAGTGTGTATAGTATCGACACGAGCAGTTTTTTCGATCGCCAAAGCTGTTAAGTCTGGTAAATGTTTGAGCAGTTGACGGCTAAAATCACTGACGAGACGATAATCTGGCTGTGGAGGAGTAAATTGCTCGATTAAAGTATCGAGTCGATCGAGTTGTTGTGTATCGGCAATAATTAAGCGCGATCGCAACGTTTGCCAAATTTTTTCGATTAATTCAGGTTCGAAAGAAAAATGAAAAGTAGGTACTTTATTGCTATCTCTTCCCAAAACTATGGCTAAGGCAAACTTAGCTGTAAATACCAAGCAAAACGGCTCGTTAGCTAGTGGATCTTTGGGTAATAATGGTAATTCGGCGATCGGCGATACAATTGCTTCTGTCTGCTCTTCTTCTGCTGCTGGTAGTTGATGGGGAATTAGTGCAATTTTATCGAAAGCTTCTGTGGTGAAAACACCTGTAGGAAAACGCGAAACTAACTGCCAATCCGATATGACTGGAGTTGGCGAACATAAAATCAATCCTAAATAATTTTCTCGATTGCGTAGCACTCCCTGCGGGAGATCGCAACGCCTGCATGGTGTCGCGCAATCGCTTTCCACGTCGTTAGCGAGCGACAGTAACAATTTTGGTAAAGTGGCGATCGCCCCAAACCACTCCCTTTGAGCTTTTAATTTTGCCAAACGATTTAGTTCGCTAGTATCTTGGTTAGTAGCTTGTGAGAAGCTAGCAAAGCGATCGTCACCATTATACTGCGCGTACCCTGCGCGATCGCCTAGATGATCGTTAAAAATATCGCTCAGGGTTTGTAGTAACCTGTTATGCACTACCATCAACTTGTCTAAACAGTTAGCTACCATTAGCAATACTTATCTGTACTTATAAAATATTCTTCTTTCACTGTTTATAAGATAAGCTTTATTCCTAATAGTCATAAAGCAGTATAACCGAACCATTCAGTCGCAATCTCCCTAAATTAGAAAATAGGGAATAGGGAAGCAGGGGACGGCGCAATGCAATTCTGAAGACGATATACGAATCCGCGCCTCAGCAGGGGAGCAACAGGGGCAATGAACAATGAACAATGAACAATGAACATGCTTTACAGTCTTTGGAAATTTTCTCGTCCTCACACAATTGTTGGTACTAGCTTAAGTGTTTTGGCGCTTTATGTCATTGCTTTAACAAGTACCAGTAGCAATTTAACAACAATTCATATCTGGCAATTGTTGGGAACTTTAATTGCTTGTTTGTGTGGAAATATTTATATTGTCGGACTCAATCAGTTAGAAGATGTAGAAATCGATCGCATCAATAAACCACATCTGCCAATCGCGGCGGGAGAATTTTCGCGCACGACGGGAACATGGATTGTTGCTGTCACTGGAATCATAGCATTGGGTTTAGCAGGATATTTGGGACATTGGCTGTTAGCAACTGTTGTAGTTAGTTTATTGATTGGAACGGCTTACTCTTTACCACCAATTCGTTTGAAAAGATTTCCTTTATTAGCAGCTTTGTGTATTTTTACAGTCCGAGGAGTGGTTGTAAATTTAGGTTTATTCGCACATTTCAATCAGATCGTAAACGAGTCAATATTTTTTCCTGTTTCCGTCTGGACGATAACTTTATTTATTGTTGTTTTTACTGTCGCGATCGCTATTTTTAAAGATGTTCCCGATCTTGAAGGCGACAGAAAATATAATATTAAAACTTTTACTTTGTTACTCGGAAAACCAGCAATTTTTGATTTTTCGCGCTGGCTAATTACTATAAGTTATTTAGGTATAATTATCGCTGGTATTTTTTGGATTCCTCAAGTAAATTTGTTATTCTTGATTTTAAGTCATTTGATTTTGTTGGGATTACTTTGGTGGCAAAGTTTTCAGGTAAATTTAGAAGAAAAAACGGCGATCGCTAATTTTTATCAATTTATTTGGAAGTTGTTTTTTGCCGAATATTTATTATTTCCAATAGCTTTAATTCTCGGTTTTTCGACAATTAAGCTACCAAATTAAGGATTTGGCAATCGAGTTTCAGCTTTCAGCTAATCTACAAATTTTTGTAGTGTTATTTTTATAAACTAAGACTGCACTTCATTAATTTTCAAATAGCTGTAAATAGCTAAAATTTTCAGCTAAAAATTTTAATTTTCAAAACTAATTTAACGAGTTTGTTCTAATAACTTCTTTAAATAAAGATAAGCCTCTTCTGGCGTAAGTGGTTCGGAAATATCTTCACTAGGTATATAAAATTGCCATGAATCAGAAAAAAAATGCACGACAAAACTGGGAATGAGATTTAATTTCATTGCTTGTTTCCCTAGCTTTTCTGCTTCTTCTGCCAAAGAAATTTCGTCGTGAAAGCCGCGTTCGCTCATTTTGAAATCCTCATCGAACCATCCTATGTTTATTGTGCCAGACGATTTCGTTGTCAAAAGCAAAATTTTCGATTTAGTTCCCCACTCAAACCATAGCTAACTCGACAGTTCGAACGGTGGCTGGTATCCAAATTGTAAAAGTCGAACCACAATTGGGTTTACTTCTAACAGAGATTTTTCCACCCATCATTTCACAGTAGCTTTGACAAATAGCTAAGCCCAAACCAGTACCACCATATTTTTTGGTTGTACTGTCATCTGCTTGAATAAAAGGTTGAAAAACTCTTTTAATTTGTTCTGCACTCATGCCAATACCCGTATCGGTTACGCTAAAAACAAGTAGATCGAAACTAGCCGAAGAAACGACAGTAGATTGAAACAAATCGGGTTCGGAGTCTAAAATCGATCGCGATCTGGCTTCGGTTTCTTTTCTCAATTCTCTTGAGATTGAAAAAGTTATCTTACCGTTTTCGGTAAATTTAGCGCTATTACTTAACAAATTGAGCAGTACTTGTTTTAATTTGTGGCGATCGCTTATGGCAAAATCGAGTGAATTTGTCATATTAGTTTGAAAACAATTGTTATTTTTCTGCATTAATGGCTGAACTAGATTGCTAACTTCACTTACTAATTCAGTTACATCAAAATTTTCTGGTTCGATCGCGCAAGAACCTGCTTCAATTTTAGAAATATCGAGAATATCCTCAATTAGTGTCAACAAGTGCAATCCAGATTGCTGAATCTGCTGTAAATCTGGAACGAAATCAGTGTAACCATATTCTTGAGCATCTAATTTGAGAAGTTCGCTTAAACCCAAAATACCGTTAAGAGGCGTTCTCAATTCATGACTCATATTAGCCAAAAATCTACTCTTAGCAAGATTGGCAGCAACAGCCGCTTCCTTGGCGTATTTTAATTCTTCTTGTATTACTTTATTTTCGGTGACATCGCGAACGAGCGCTAAAATTTCCTGACGATCGCCAAGTAGCAATCTAGTTTCAAAATGATATTCGATCTTGTCGATCCACAATTTGTACTCAAAAATTTGGATTTCGCCGGTTCTTTCTGCTAATTTAATGCGATCGCGAAATTGAAGTGCAACTTGTGGCGGAAAAATCTCATCAATTGTGTTACCGACACTCTCTTTGACAAATTTCGAGAAACGATTGTTGCTTGCTTCGGTGCAATCGATGACAATTCCATCGGGAGTCATCTTTAAAAATAAGTCGGGAACAGCTTTAAGAATGTCGCTATCTCGTTCTCTTTCCCTCGCTCGATTGCGTAGCACTTCATCAGGAAGATCGCTCTGTTGTTCTAAAGATTGCAGCAAGCGATCGACATGAAAGTCAATCCGTTTGAAAACATCGGCAACGATCGCAACTTCATCGCGAGTGTTGAAAGATAATTTTTGTCCAAAATCTTCAACAACAAAACGTTGTCTTGTTAATGCCATCTGTCTTAAAGGTATTGTAATTGAATCAATTAATAACAATGCCAATAAAATCGATACAGCAGCCACAATCGCAGCAATGCCAAGATATTTATAAAAAAGCGCCTCGATCGCTCTTTGCTGCGGTTGTGTCGATAAAGTCACACTGACTGCGCCTACCGTTCGAGCGCCCCCTCTCACGGCTTTCCCAGCGATTAAGCGATCGTTCTTCCACAAAAAAACCGTGTTTGGCTCGAATAAAAATTGCTTGGGTAAATTATGAGGCTCTAAATGGGAATGGTAAGAAACATTTTTAACTAATTTAGTATCGATACTGGCGCTAGCTGTTCGATCGGCAACAATAACTCTACCAGAGCGATCGTAAACACTAGCAGCAATAACTAATTCGTTTGCTTCCCAACTTCTAGTAATTGTTTCTAACGTTGAAAAATCTTTTCGGTGGGAAGCGTCAGTAGATACCAAAGAAATTGTATTTAGTAAAGATTCAGCACGTAATTGTAGTTCTTCTCGAAAACTTTCTTGCTGAAAATGAAATGATAATAGAGTAATATTCGCTACCGCCATTAAGATAACAGTGGTAGTTGCTAAGCCTAATTTTGTTGCTAAAGGCAATTTTTTCCAATTCACCCCAAGCAGACGTTTCACATTTGCTAGCCCCATCGGTAGAACTCTTTTTAGTTAAACTTTTTTCGCGTTAGATATCGATCGATTGCTAACGCGGGTTTTATTTGCCAATCAGATTATTTAAACTATTTTATTTGCTTGTGACATTTATTTTTTTATTAATATTTTTTTGATTTATAAATATTCATATTTTTGTTATCGTTCGAGTCTTTTAACCTTAAGTTTATCTAGGAAAAATTAAGCTATCATCAGTATTTGCACTGAATCTAACAAGCTTTAATTAAAGAGAAAAACACTTATTGGTAAAGTTATTGTAAAGCTATTATTTCTGAGAACAACTATATTAATAACGAAGCTTACTACAGTTTTTCTCTAATGTTAAAATTTTTGGAAAACAGGTAATTTAATTTTTAAGTACGAGCTAATAGGAAATCAAATCAAATCTAAAAAAATGTTTAAGACAAATATTCGATCGCTTCGCCTAAAAGTTATTTACCTAAATTTAGCTTAATGCGGGACCTATAGAAAATTTACATGTTCCGCATCAAGCTAATTTCGATCTTGTTTTTAATTCGTTCTGTCAATGTTAAAGTCAACCAAAAGTTGAATTATTCCAACCCCACATAAAAGCTTTGGCATCGGCAAATTCAATGTAAATACGATTAGCTGAAACTCCTAAGGCTTGTTCGATTTGTTGGCAAAAATCTTGACTCATGGCTTTGGTTTGTGCCGAAGTCATATTACCAATACTTTTAACTTCTACATAACAACTAGGCTCAAAAGTACCAGCGAAACTCATCGTTGCGTCTGATTCAAACGCAGTCATTACATAAGATTCAGGCTTACCTAAATGTTTTGCCAACAGACTCGAAAGATTTTTGAGCAGATTTTCAACTTCGTTTTTATCTGCTGTTTGAATAGAAGATTGAATTTTAATTAAAGGCATAATTTAAGAGTAATGGGCAAGGCTGCACCGATAAGTTATAAGAAAAGCATTCGTACTTATGACTTATTCCCTTTACCCTCCATACTGCCAGCCAGTAGTTTCCAGTAACAACTGTTTTCCTTCGCGGTGAATTCCCGAACTAATTACCTCGCCGAGGTAAACAGTATGATCGCCTCCCTCCAAAGCACCAACGACCTTGCATTCTATATATCCGAGGGAATCTTGAATAATTGGACAGCCAGTAGCTTCTCCTTCGTAAAATTCAATATCTTCAAATTTGTTGCCAACTCTGCGTTTAGGTTGAAAAAATTTAGCTGCTAAATCTTTTTGTCCTTCATCAAGAAAACTGATCGCAAATACGCCAGTTTTTTTAATGATTTCATGAGAACCTGAATCTTGTTTGACACAGTTAACTACTAAAGGTGGTTTAAAGGAAGATTGCATCAGCCAGCTAACCGTAAAACCATTCATTTCTTCCCCATCTTTTACCCCACAAACATACAAACCGTGGGGAATTTTCCGCAACATAGTTTTTTTTGCCTGTTCGTCTAACAAGATGTTTGCTCCCGAAATACTCTGCTTTTACTGGATTAGTCTACCAATATTTGTCGATCGTTTATAGTTATTCTTTGGTGGTAAATAACGAACCGCAAACAAATGAAAAAAAGACGCGCGATCGGTTTGACTGGAGGAATTAGCACGGGCAAAAGTACTGTTTCTGGATATCTGGCTAACCGATATCATTTAAATATACTAGATGCGGATGTTTATGCTAGGGAAGCTGTAGAAGCTAACTCGTCTGTTTTTCAAGAGATTGTCAAACGCTACGGCAATCGAGTTTTAACGATCGATCGCATCCTCGATCGCAAGGCTTTAGGAGAAATTATTTTTAACGATCCGCAACAGAAAATTTGGCTGGAAAAACAAATTCATCCCTACGTGCGCGATCGCCTTGTCGAAGAAATTGCCAAACTAGAAACAGAGACGGTTGTTTTGGCAATTCCTTTACTATTCGAAGCGAATATGACCGATCTCGTTTCTGAAATTTGGGTAGTTTACTGCGACGAAAAGCAACAAATCGAACGTTTAATGCAGCGCGATCGCCTCAGTGAAAGCCAGGCACAAGCTAGAATTAACAGCCAATTACCCCTCGCACAAAAAATAGCTTCTGCCGATGTGGTTTTGGATAATTCTTCAAGTTTAGAGTTTTTATATCGACAAATTGATGATGCTTTTAAGGAAATAGGGAATAGAGATTAGTAGGTGACAACTCTCACCGCTAAACGGAGTACCGTTTTAGCGGGAGCTTCTCAAGTTCACAAATGAGATTTCTTGTTTCATTGGCTGGGCAACCCCTAAGCCTCCGCAAGTAGCAAACGACAGTCCAATCGTCCGTTTAAGAACATTAATTGAAGCGTTGTAATCCCTGTCTAAACTGACCCCGCAACGAGGACAATCATGAACTCTCACAGACAGATCTTTAACAACTCTTTCTTCACAATTAAAACACTCGATACTAGTACCTCTAGCGTCAACTTCTCGTGTATGCTTGCCGCGTCTTACCGCTACTGCTTGCAATATGTTCAAGAATGTCCGCCATGCAACATCGAGTATCGATTTAGCTAGTCTGGTTCTAGCTAGACTCTTGATATTTAACTTCTCGAAACCAATTAGATCGTAATTTGCACATAAATAATGAGCTACAGCATAATGAAAATCTTTGCGTTGACGGGCAATGTGCAGATGCAACCTGGCAATTTTACTCTTTTGATTTCCGTAATTGATAGAACCGAGTTCCATTCTTGCTAGCTTTCGCTGTATTCTTGCCAGCACTGCCTGAGCTTTGCGATAAAACTGAGGAACTGCAATTGATTCAGCGTCGCTAGTAGTTAGGAACTTTTCTAATCCAACATCAATACCAATTGATGTTTTAATCTCATCAACAGGCAAGGAGACAGGTACAGTGTTATCTTCAAGTGCAAAACTTACATACCAACCATCAGCTTTAAACACGATTGTCGCCGTCTTGATAGCTGAGCCTTCTGGAATTGGGCGGTGCAATACAACTGGAATTTCACCAATCTTAGACAACTTTAAAGTACAACCAAACAAGTTCGCTCCAGCTTTAGCAGAATTGACTCTTGGAAAAGTAATCGAACAGATGTCACCTTGTTTCTTAAACCTTGGTCTACCGGCTCTCTTACCATTTTTGCCAGGAATCAACCACCGTTTCCAAGCCTTGTCCAACCGCATTAAATTCTGCTGTTGGCAGTCAGCGTAAATGTCTTTGTATTCAGGAAATAATCGCTTAGTTTCTTTGAGGTCAGCCGCTTGTGAATAATAATCTACTTTGTTCGGAATATCACCAATTGGCTCACTTATTAGACTACACCTGTCTATCGAAGAACGAGTGCGACGCAGGTAATCTAATCTCTGTCCGAGAGCGTAGTTCCAATGCCGACGCAGCAACTCCGAACAGTGGCTCAACGCCTGTGCCTGTTCGGTAGTTGGTTGCAATCGATACTGGTAAGTTAGTAACATGACACTATTATATCATGCTTAGTGCTATGAGCTACAACAAAGGCTACCGTTGCGTATATTCGCTTAATATTCACTTGGTGCTGGTTACAAAATACCGTAAAAAGGTGATTAACCAAGAGATCCTAAAAAGATTGCACGAAATCCTCATCTGTACTTGTCTCAAGTGGGGTAGCAAGTTAACCGATTTCAACGGCGAACCAGACCATGTTCACCTAGTTATTGATTTCCCACCAGATGTCGAGATTAGCAAGCTTGTCAATAACCTCAAGACTGTTTCTAGTCGATTAATTCGCAAGGAATTTGCTGATGTTGTCAACCGAATTTATAGCAAGCCAGTGTTCTGGACTGGTGCCTATTTTGTCGCTAGTTGTGGCGGCGTTACTGTCGAACAAGTTAGGAAATATGTCGAAAACCAGAGTGAAATCGCAGAATAATTGTTCACTCGTCACCCACCCCACTCCCTGGAAGAAGTGGTAGTCAAAATTGGTTGGGGGTGGGATTCCTCCCTCACCTGCTATCCCCCTCACCGCCAAGTGGAGTACCACTGTGGCGGGAGTACCCCGCAGTTCAGATGGGCTTTGCCCATCTTGTTTGTTTTTTGCTTTGCCCCTATCACGTTTTTAAGCAAGCTTCATAGCTGTGCGGTTCGTTCCTAGCGAAATTAGGCTAAAACCTATATAAACTAGGGCTTCTAGGACAACCTAGATGATAACTTTCGATTCTGATGATGGTGAAAGTCCATCCCTTGAAACTCACAAGTGAATCCCAATCTG
>JBOFLQ010000107.1:0-26659 GCA_051657945.1 Xenococcaceae cyanobacterium
TTCGTATCGATGAAGACACAAAGCCTCATCTAATTAGACGAACTAATGTCGCTAAAGCCAAAGTACAAAATGGTTTTTTGATAACTCTTAAAACCTATTACCGTGTTCGGTTATGTATCGAACCCTTGTTTTGAAAACAATAATTTCTTATTCGACATTGTTTTAATTTTATGGTTTTTATTACCAGCAAAAGTAACTATGTCCAATCCTAATCGAATCTGCTTTTTCCCCGAACCACATGAAAGTTGTCGCTTTGGCTTTGGCAGTGCTTTTGTCGTCAATGAAAAATATTTAGCGGTGGGGGATATTGGTGCAAATAAAGTCATTATCTATACTCCAGATGATTCTGGTAAATGGAGTCGAACTAGAGAAATTCGACCTCCTGTAGATTTAGCTTTTGAGCGAGAAGGTTCTATTTTTGGCAATGGTTTGGAGTTAGATGGAGATGTTTTAACAATTTCTGCCAGAATCAAAAATCCAAATATTCCTAGAGATAGTTTATCTCCATCTCAAACAGCCAATACATCCCCTACATATTCTTACAGGAGATATTTAATCAACCTTAAAACAGAAACAGAAATCCAACCTATCGATTTAATGGTGCAAAGAGAACCAGAATCAAATTTAGTTCGCTTTAATTTGCTGCGTCAAGGAAAGATCGAGCAGTTTGTCTTACCCGATATGGGCGAAGAAAATTTTGGCAGTAATATAAGCTTTTATGGCAGTATGGTTGCCCTGGATCAAAATTTACTTTTAGTTGGTTATTCATCATCCTATGATGAAACAGGTGGAGCTTGGCTATTCGATCTAGCTCGACCAAAAGCCGAACCTTTAAAGGTGACCACTGAAAATGTCGCTATGGGAAGTACGGTAGCAATTTCCCAACAATTTGCTGCGGTTAGTTTTTATGGAGTAACTTGGTATTATCCTCGAAGTAATGCTCCCCGAAAATCACCCAAAACACTGATCGGAAACCTCAATAATAATTCGACTACAGTGATTAATAGCTTTGGAGAATTATCTTTAAGTGACAACATTTTAGCCGTGATGCGTCCTCGTTCTCCTGATAACGAACAAAGACCGCTGTTAGAAGTATTTCGTCTTAATGAAGACACTACACCTCATCTAATCATAAGACGAACTAATGTCGATCGAGCCAAAGTACAAAACGGTTTTTTAATACTATTTAAGGATTTTCACTATTATCAGCTTTGTATCGAACCATTGTCTTGAAAACAACAATTTCCACAATTATCTTGAATTTATGAATTTTATTACTAATAACGAATATGCCTATTTCCAACATAGTCTGCATTACCCCCGAACCAGAAGATAATTATGATTCTTTCGGTTCTTCAATTGCGATCGATAACAAATACCTAGCGATCGGCGATTATTTAGTAAATCGGGTAGTTATTTATACGAGCGATAATTCTAGTCAATGGAGTAGAAGCAAAATAGTTTTACCACCTAAAGATTTTATTCCCGATCGAGTAGGTTATGGTTTTGGTAATGAGCTTCAACAGTCATAATCACTGTTTAAATAAAAGTTTTTAATTTCTCTCGAACAAACATACCAAAAATAAAAAGTTAAATTGATCAATCCGATTAATTTAGTACCATCTTCTAACATGGCACTCGCACCATGACTTTGAAGCGGTACTATATCGGCATAGCTAGATAAACCAAACAAGCAAAAGCAAATTAGTAAAGGAAAATAGGTAGTCGTTCGTATTTTCCACCACCATTTTTTTGCGTATAAGATAAGTAAACTACCGTAAAAAATATTAGTAACTGGTTTGAGATTAGCGTTGAAAAAATCGCAAATTATTAAAGTTAGACGAAAGCGATCGTCAATATACAATAAAGACATCAAAAGAGCGCTAACTAATAAAAATTTTTGAGTGTGCTTGCGATCGCTCGCCGCTTTGTACGCTATATGATTATGACTGAGTAAGGCGATCGAAAAAATGCAAATGCTAATGGCAACACACCAAAAAATTTCAGATAAGCTAGTCAACCAACCCAAATAAAAATTGCTGCTATCAAAAGGATCGCTAAATAACTTTTCTACTCCATTTCCTTTGCGTTCGACTTTGGCGTATAAACCAATAACACTAAGAATAACGATCGCAAAAATGTTAGAGAGAATCAATAAAGGTACTAGCGAAAATTGTTGTCTAGTAGTTTGCCACAACATTCGCATCGAAGCTTTTGGAATAAAATTATAAATCTCTCGTTTCATCTAATCGTCCGTTTTACAATCAATTTGTTTACGCAGCAATCCTAGTTCGCCAAACAGGCAAACTAGAAATCATTCTAGATTATGTTTTCTATTTTTATATAGATAGTTTTATGAATTTTATGCTTTACAAAAAATTTATCTACTGACTTCATGGCAAGAGCGGAAAATTTATAAGTAAAGACAATAAATAACGATCGAGCAATGACAATCACCATTTAATTTGTGACAAATATAAGATGGGATTACCTTAGCAAACGATTATAAATTTTTCGATTGGTTTAAAAACTGAGCGACTACAAAATAAGGAGCGATAAAAACTACGAGAGCAGCAACAACAACAGCAGAAATAGATAAAATTGTATATTCTGAGATTATTTCCAACCAATCTAATTGAGACTTAGTTTTTAGTTGTTTTGGTAGATCGGGAATAATATTTTCGATCGCACCATTTGGAGGAAAAGCAACCCAAATTCCAATTTCAAGTTGACGAGGCTCTGTCCAACCGTTTTCTTGACACCATATCTCTATCTCTTTGGCATTCATTGACAACAATTTTAAATTTTCTAAGATTCTTAGTTATAAATTTCCTGTCGCTTTCTGTCAACTTATTACTAATCTCCAAACATAACTATTATTGGCAAACTTCAACTTTTTCTTGCTGTTGCGTTTCGCTCGACGTTTACTTAGAGATAGCTATATTTATTAAAATGTTGACACATAACCATTTATTTGTTGTAAAGCAAATAACAATAAGTTATAAATTATTTAAGTAAAAAATTTTATTTATAATTAATTTTAATAGTTATCAGCTATCAGCCAATAACTATTAAATCAAAAAAATTAACTTTTTAAAATCGAGCGACTAAACCAGAAAAAAACTGATAAATCGATCCCCTCTCAATCGAGTATACTTTCAATTACGGGCGTTCCATCAGCTTGAATCCAAGCGAGTCTGGCGATTCGACAAGTTCGAGCGTAAGCTTTAATTTCTTCATGCGAGCGCCCACCTAAATCGACTTCTACTCGTACCAAAGATTCAGAGTTTCGCAGTTTTTGAGCGTAAATAAAAGCGGCAGCTTCAGCTTCAGGAGTTTGCGGAATTACTAACCATTCGTTAGCTGGTGTTACCGATGGTAGTTTTGCAGTTGGTAACAGACAAGAATGCAAATCTTCAATATTTAAGGCAAAACCAATTCCTGGAGAAGAATCTGCTTGAGGATGATAGAGTCCTAATAAGCGATCGTAGCGTCCTCCCCGTCCCAAAGTATAAAAACGTTCGTTTTGATGGCTCAAAGCTTCAAAAACAATGCCAGTGTAAAAATCAAACGTTTGCAGCAAACTCAAATCCAAGGTAATCGGTAAAGGTGCGGGAGTACTGTTAGAGAGCAATTCAAATAAATATTTGAGATTATTGACGCTTGTTTGCGCTGACTCATCTAATTTGAGACTGCTAACTTTTTGAATGACATCTTCAGGTTTACCGCGCAGATCGAATAATGTTAGGGCAAGATCGAGTAATTCAGGTTCGAGAGGTAAATTTTCTAAAGATACGCGATCGAGATTAGCAAGACAGTAACGTACTTGCTTTTGTAAGGGTTGGGGAAAACTAGCCAGCAGCGATCGCGTCAAACCAGCCTCTCCTATAATCAAATGCCAATTTTCCAAGCCTAGCTGTTGCAAACACTCCGACAGCAACAGCAAAATTTCCACATCTGCTTTGACTCCACCCGCAAAAAGTAGTTCTACCCCCGCTTGATAAAATTCTAACTGTTTGCCATGATGACCTTTAGGAGGATTGCGAAAAACGTTAGCGCGGTAACACAAACGTTGGGGATAAGTATTTCCAGCCATTCGAGAAACAGCAGCCCTTGCGATCGACGCGGTTAATTCTGGACGCAATCCTAAATTTTGTTGTTCGACATCGCTTTGTAGTTGAATAACGGTCGAAGGTTCGATCGCGCCACCAGCAGTAAGAGTTTCCAGCCACTCCAGAGTAGAAGTTACTATCCGTTGATAGCCCCACCTTTGAAAGACGCGTTGCAAAGTGTCATTAATCCAAGATTTTTGAGCAACTTCTAAGGGGAGTAAATCTCTGGCACCTGCTGGTGGTTGATGGATCATTTTTGATTTTAGCTTGATGGTAAATTTAAGTCTCTGTAAGAGATCTTACTTTTTTTTGCCACCAAACAGACCACCAAACATACCGCTATTTCCTGACGATTTATTAGAATTATTTGTATTTACACGGCTGCTGTTATTGGTATCTTGACCTTTATTGCTGGTTTTGTTTAACTTGTCTAATTCTTGTTTACTTTTAATGGCGATCGGATCTTGAGGATTGGATTGCAAAGCTTTGTTGATATGAACTTTAGCCATGCTAAGCTGATTTTGTTTGAGATACGCCAATCCCATCAAACCGTGACAGCTACTGTTGTTGGGGTCGAGTTTAAGCGCATCACGTATTTCGGCGATCGCAGATGTAAAACTACTTTTCTCCATATATTCTAAAGCGCGACGAACATAAGAAGATATTTGAGAAGCGGTTGCCTGTTCGTCTGTTTGCGGCTTAGTTTTTTTGCTAGATTGTGTTGGGGTTGCTGTGGTTGAAGCATTAACGCGATTGCTAGCCGGTGTGAATTTTTGGGACGAATCGATCGATTCGCGCCCTTGTTGGTGAATTAAGTAAGCTAAATTTAATTCGCTCAGTTGTGCGATCGCGTGGGGAACTTCTTCCAAAATTTTATATTGTTCGGAGGTTAATTTTTTTAAAAGATTTTTATAAACGAGTTCGTAATCCTCACCAGCTTTGAGCAACTGCTGTGCTGGTTCTGACATAAATTTAACTCGATCTTTTTCTTCAGCAATACGCTGACCGAGTTGCGAAATAATTAATAAATACTCATTACGAGTTTTTTCTTTAGATAATTCTTCATAAGCAGGATTGACGAGTTTAGAAAGAATTTCACTAGCATAAAGTTTGTCGCTATTATTTTTAGATCTAAAAGTGTCGGGATGTAATTTTTGAGCAATTTTAAGATACTTGAGCCTAATTTCTTTGGCATCGGCATCAAGAGATATTCCCAAAACAGCATAGCGATCGTTGATATTTAATTTAAATAGCCCATGTTTGATCGGAGGTAACATAAGTGAGTTGTGTTCTAGAACGTTTAAGGAATGATGAGATCTCACGCTAATCGATCGCTCTTCTCGATCGCTTCGCTATATTATTAAAATTCCCTTTAACGTTGAGAAACTAACACTTAATTAAATTGTTTACCAACAAATCAACCATACAAACTTTGATGTAAATTGGCTAAGTCGGGAGTATTTATCAGCGCTTGACTCAAACTTTGGTGAATGCGACCGTTGGTAGCGAGAATACGACCAGAATCGATATTAAGGGGATTATTATCGTAGGCAGTTACCTTTCCCCCTGCTTCCTCAAGAATGACCACTCCAGCCGCTAAATCCCAAGGACTCAGACCTCTTTCCCAATAGCCATCTAGTCTACCACAGGCAACATCGGTCAAATCTAAAGCTGCCGAACCACTACGACGTACTCCTTGCGTCAAATGAGTTAAATAGCAAAATTCAGCATAGTTATTGTCCTTGGTTTCACGGCGATCGTAGGCAAAACCAGTCATCAATAAACTTCTACTCAGTTCGCTTGTCTGAGAAACGCGAATTGAACGACGATTGCAAGTAGCACCCAATCCTTTAGCTGCACGAAATAATTCATTGCGAAAAGGATTGTAAACCACCCCAACTGTTGGCAGATTGTAAATTAATAAGCCGATCGACACCGAAGACATCGGGTAACTGTGAGCGTAATTGGTAGTACCATCAAGTGGATCGATCGCCCAACGATAAGGACTATCAAGATTTCCCAATCGACCCGATTCTTCAGCAAGAATGGCATGTTCGGGTAAGTGACGGTTGAGAACTTTGAGAATTTCGGCCTCTGCTTGCTTATCTGCTTCGGTGACTAAATTGTCATTCTGACCTTTTTCTTCTATGTTTTCTAACTTGCCCCAGTTCTTCTGTAGTACAGTACCAGCAGCCATAGCTGCTTCGCTGGCAATGTCTAAAAAGATTTGTAACTGCTCGATCGAATTTCGGTTCATTATCATTTTATTTCCTATTCCCTATTCCCTATTCCCTATTCTTCATCTAAAGGTAGACCAAAACTAACCTTCCCTTTGGCAAAATAGCGACCGAATTGAAGTTCGTAAACTTCGTCCTCTTCTTGAGTTTCTACTTCCAAATTCGATCGCGCGTAACTGACGCATAATAGGGCATATCCTCGTTCTTTTAATTTGGGCGAGAGTCCGATCGCTTCTGGTTGATCGAGTTTGCCAGAAAGCACTCGCACCGCACAGGCGGTACAAGCGCCGTTACGACAGGAATAAGGTAACTCAACGCCCTCTGCTTCCGCACTATGAAGAATATATTTATCGTCGGGAACTTCGACTTCGATTTCGATATTCCGCTGGCGATCGTAGATCTTAACTTTATGTAAATTAACCATGATTAGGATTTTATAACGTTTTCCTTAAAGTTCGAATTTCCAACTTTAAACTCATTTGCCGTTGCCAAAAAAAAAATTCTAAAATGCGATCTAAAATCCGTTTTGCCATGTATAATTAGAAATCGCGCACGTCTGGAGAGATGGCCGAGCGGTTGAAGGCGCAGCACTGGAAATGCTGTAATGGGGTAACTTATTCCGGGGTTCGAATCCCCGTCTCTCCGTTAAATTAAAACTAAATTTACAAGCAATTGCCAATTTTCGCTATTGAGAGTATCTTATTTTTGCTTTGAATTGCTAAACGTATCTAAACATTTCAGACCAAACTTGTTCGGAATGAGACATCATTAAATAAATATAGTTGTCAAAGCAGATACTTAAGTGTGAGTGCTAACATAGCGCTCGACAATACAGACAAAGCTAAGCTCACTCATGAGAACGAGACTGCCAAATCCTCAGCAACAATAAATGAACTGTTAATGTTTGCATTCTAAAGTGTTTGATAATATGGGCGAAAGTTAATTCTTTGTCGATCGACCAACGTAATAACATTTTTAATCTAACAGAAGGAGTAATCAAATATGGAATCTCAAGCGCAACAAGGCGAAACCACTCAACAAACTTCGGGTTTCAATACTGAATCTCCAGGGATGATGACAAAATCTAACGCTTCTGGAGAACAGTCTTGGCAAGAATACGTACAACCAGTAGTCGAGTCGCTATCGAAATTACCCGATAATGTAGGCAAAATTTTCTCGGAATACCAACAACCGATCGTCACTCTCGGACTAATTTTTGGCGGTATTGTCAGCGTTAAAATTACCTTGGCAATTCTAGATGCGATTAACAGCATTCCTTTATTGTCACCCATGTTCGAACTGGTTGGAATAGGATACACTGGTTGGTTTGTCTATCGTTATCTTTGGAAAGAGTCAACTCGTCAAGAACTAGTCAAAGAACTTGATTCTCTCAAATCTCAAGTTATGGGCAGAAATGTTTAAACATTTGCCAACTAAAAATAACTACAATTTCAGATATTTATTTGTCTGAAAAATTAATTAACTTTTTTCATTAGAGTCAAGGGGAGTGTTATTACTCACCCCTTCTCTATTGAAATGGGCGCGATCGCCTTTATGTCACTCTTTCCAAAAGTTTAAATCTTTTCGATCGTAAATTCGTTCGAATCGCAATCGTTATAATAATTAACTAGAAGATCTGTTAAACGAATTACTCAATTTCGATTTTTAAGTAGCAAGTTTTTCAATTAGCGATCGAAAATAAAAATTCATAATCAAAAATAAAAAAGGTGGGCATTGCCCACCCTACAAATGTTAAAATCCGTTCGATTTAAAGTTTGGCTATTTCTTCTGCCAAAGTATCGACGGTAAAGCGAATTTGTTCTTCTGTATGGTCGCAAGTAATAAAAAAGCGCAAACGAGCGCCATTTTGCGGTACAGAAGGGTAAATCATAAAAGGTACGTTGATTCCTCTTTCCATCAAATTTTGTGACAATCGAATCGATTCGATCGATTCACCGACAATGATGGGAATTACGGGAGAACCTTCGCTCAACCCAGTATTTAGTCCTTTTTGCTTGGCTAGTTCGAGAAATAATTTAGCTCTCTGTTGCAAGCGAATAGCTCTTTGAGGTTCGGCTTTAAGAACGCGAATTGCTGCTAGGGTAGCGGCGGCGTTGGGTGGAGACATACCCACGCTAAAAACGAAGCCAGGGGATGTATATTTGAGGTATTCGACTAAAGCTTTAGAACCTGCGATATAACCACCACAGCTAGCAAAAGATTTACTGAGCGTACCCATCCATAAATCGACATCATTGGGATCGATGCCAAAATGTTCGCTAACACCGCGTCCGCTTTTACCTAAAACTCCGATCGAATGAGCTTCGTCAACTAGCAATAAAGCTTTATGACGTTTTTTTAGTTCGATAAACTTGGGTAACTCGGCAATATCTCCGTCAGTACTGTATACACCTTCGATCGCAATTAAAACTTTTTGATAGCGATGGCGGCGATCGCTCAAAATTTGGTCTAAACTCAACCAATCGTTATGAGCAAAAGCAACTAAACTCGCTCCCGACAGAAAACAGCCTTGTAAAATACTGTTGTGACTGAGAGCATCGTATAAAATTAGGTCGTTTTTGCCAAATAAATGACCGATCGTGGAAACATTCGTAGCATGACCGCCTACATAAGCAATACTATCCTCTACTCCGATAAAATCAGCAATTTCTCGTTCTAATTCGCGATGTATGGGCTTTTCTCCCGAAATTAAACGAGAAGCCCCAGCAGATGTACCATAACGTTCGATCGCTTCGATCGCGACTTTGGAGACGGTAGGATCTCCACACATTCCTACATAGTTATACGTAGCAAAATTAATTAACTCCCGTCCGCCGACAACGGTAGTGTTATTGACTACTCTTTCTTGAGGAATGAAAAAGGGGTTGCCCTTACCAAGAGACTTAACTTCTTCTAGTCGCTGTTGCAGTTTTTGATATTCTGGAAAAGCTTCAAATTGATAATATTCGACGGGAATATCTTCAGTTTTTGGGGAATTTTCCGTAACAAACTTTTCTTGCGTTTCTAGCGTAGCTCGATCGCTTCGATCTTTATTGACGTATTCTGATAAATACTGGGCTAAATCTTCAATATTTTGATAATCCCACAGCAAAGTCGGAGACAGTCTGCTACTCAAAAAAGATTCTAATTCGCCTGAAAGATTGATGGCTTCGACAGAATCTAAATTATAATCGGTGAAGTTTTTTTGTACGTCTATTTCATGAGGTTCAATTTCTAAAATTTCTGCCAATTTGTCAATCAACCAACCCTCAATTGTTTCCACACTTACAGATGAGTGGGAAAAACTCATGGTTGATTCCTGACTATTTTTGGCTAAAGATTGAGTTTTACTGTTTTTTCCGTTCCAAATTTCGTTTAACAGTGTCATTGTTCACTCCTACACCACGTGCTAATCAAGTCTAGCTGACACTATTCCAGACTTGTTTGAAAAGAAAAAGATATGATGGTTATTGTGCCACGAACCCCTGCCAAAGTGCTAGAACTTCGAGCAGGGGTTTGAAAATTAGAGGTTAAGGGTTACAGATTAACAATTAAAACTGCTCCCTCCTGCCTTTAACTGGCTACAATATACTCTCTAACATTAGAACGTCTTCGACGCAAATGAGATAGCGCTTGATGTTCTAATTGGCGAACTCGTTCGCGACTGAGATTCATTCTTTGACCAATTTTCGCCAAAGATAGCTCATTACCATCATCTAACCCAAAACGCAGGGATAAAACTTCTCTCTGTTGGGGGGTTAATTCTGACAAAAGATTTTTTAAATCTTGTCGAAGTAATTCTTGAGTGGTATAACTATCAGGAGAAGGGCCTTCATCTTCGAGGAGTTCGGACAACTCTGTATCTTGATTGTCACCAACGCGCACGTCAAGCGAAATTGGTTGTCGAGCTACACTCAAATATTCGCGGATTTGAGCGGTATCTAACTCTAACTCGGCGGCGATTTCGCTAGGGTTGGGTTGACGACCTAGTTTTTGCGAAAGTTCTCGCTGGGTTTTCTTGATTTTATTTAGTTTTTCGGTAATGTGAATGGGTAAACGAATCGTGCGAGCTTGTTGGGCGATCGCGCGGGTAATTGCCTGACGAATCCACCAATAAGCATAGGTAGAAAATTTAAAACCTTTGGTGGGGTCGTATTTTTCTACGCCTCGCTCCAATCCAAGGCTTCCTTCTTGAATTAGATCGAGAAATTCCATGTTACGCTTTTGATATTTCTTGGCGATCGCAACTACCAAGCGCAAATTGGCTTCGATCATTTTCTTTTTCGCCCAGTTTCCAGCTCTCAAAATTTTCTGGAGTTCTTCTTCTTCAATCTGGACGTATTCAGCCCATTCTTGCAGATCTGGCTCTTTTTTTAGCTTTTTACCTAGCTCTTCTTTTTTATCAACAAAAGCCATCATTTTCTGTACTTGCTTGCCATAAACAATTTCTTGCTCGTGGGTTAGCAGTGGTACTCTTCCAATTTCGTGCAAGTAGGCACGAACCATATCTGCCGAGTACATGGGTTTTTTGTTTGTTTTGTCGGTTTTGGCTGCTGGCATCTTGTACAGTTATGACTCCTTAAAACACGCAGAAAGTCTGTTGCCGATCTAGTCTTTCTTACCAATGAGAGTGAGTTGTTCGCTCATAAGGCAGTCAGTTAAAGCTCGAAGTCGTTATTATTTTGCTTTACAACTTTCGATTGTTTGTTTAGACATTAGTCCTAGAAGAAAGGTTCATTTATTTTTCTAAAACTTTCTTTAAATTTAGGCTGCTATATGTTTGTTCTTGGCAACTCTTCCGATCGGTATAACCTTTACGCGATCGCTTGTAATAGAGGACTATTATTTATAATAGTTGTCGATCGGAACGGAGATCGAGGTGGATCGCCGTACCTTTTACAAGTTATAATGTGGGGGTTTCTCTATCTCAACACTCTTTCTTAATTTTTAGAGTTAATCATCTTACAACTAAAAAATATTTTTGGGAAGAGCTAGTTGCCAGAAAATCGTAAAGTTTTGTGAAGAAAAAATCGAGAACAAGTAGTTTGTGATTTGAAAGGTGCGATCGCAAACCTAGTAATTTAAGCTGTAAATGGTACAAACTCCCTCTACATCGACTACATTAGATAGGTTTTTGCAACTTCCAGAGACAAAACCTGCCAGTGAATTTATTAACGGTGAAATTTTTCAAAAACCAATGCCGAAAAGTCGTCACTCCAGACTACAGGGAAAGTTGACGAGCGTAATTAATGCTGTCGTTGAAGAACCACAAATTGCTTACGCATTTCCTGAATTACGATGCACGTTTGGAGGACAATCGATTATTCCAGACATATCTGTTCTTAGTTGGAATCGAATTGCATTTAACGATTGCGGCGAACCTATAGATGATGTTTTGGTTGCACCAGATTGGGCGATTGAAATTTTATCTCCAGAACAAAGTGCTAATCGAGTAACGGGAAAAATTCTGCACTGTTTGAGTCATGGCAGTCAATTGGGATGGCTTATCGATCCCGACGATCGCTCTGTTTTATTATTTTTACCCGATCGACAACCAAAATTATTTCGTGAAAATGATTTGTTATTAGTTTTAAATAACATTAATCTTCAACTAACAGCAGAGCAAGTTTTTACTTGGTTGAAAATGAAAAACTAAGATCGAGAAATCGGGCTTATTCCCTATCCCCTTCTTCAATAAATTAAAGAGAACGAACAAATTTTTCTAATCTTTCCATACCTTTTTCAATCGAAATCGTGTCAGTGGCATAGGAAAAACGAATGCAATTATCCGCACCAAAAGCGATACCCGGAATGGCAGCAACTTGTTGAGATTCTAATAACAACTTACAAAAATCCAAAGAATTTAAACCTGTTTTGCTAATGTCAACAAAGACATAAAAAGCACCGTCTGGTTGGGGACAAATTAATTGAGAAATTGCATTAACTCCAGAAAACATAATGCGACGGCGATCGCTAAAAGATTCAAGCATTTGAGCGATGCATTCTTGAGAACTTTCTAGTGCGGCGATCGCGCCATATTGTGCAAACGTACAAACATTAGAAGTGCTATGACTTTGAATCGTTGTCATCGCCTTAATAATCTCTGGTGGCGCGGCAATATAACCAACACGCCATCCCGTCATCGCATAAGCTTTAGCAAAACCGTTACTGACAATGGTGCGATCGAATATGTCAGAATTGACTGCACCAATACTCAAATGTTGCGCGCCGTCATAAAGTAATTTTTCATAAATTTCGTCAGAAACTACCAACAAATCGTTTTCTACCACCACTTGGGCTAAAGCGCGAATTTCTGCTGGAGTATAAACAGTACCAGTCGGATTGGAAGGAGAGTTAAGGATGAATAATTTAGTTCTTGGTGTAATTGCTTCTTTTAATTGTTCGGGAGTAATTTTGTAATTATTTTCAGCAGAAGTATCAATGATGACGGGAATACCATCTGCAAGTTTTACCATCTCAGGATAGCTTAACCAATAGGGCGCAGGAATGATTACTTCATCTCCTGCTTCAATTAGCGCCATCATTAAATTATATAGAGAATGTTTACCACCATTGGTAACGATGACATTTTCTGCTTGATAATTTAAATTGTTATCGATTCGTAACTTATTGGCGATCGCTTCTCGAAGTGCTTGTTCTCCTGCGGCTGCACCGTATTTAGTTTTTCCCGTATCTAAAGCAAGTTTGGCAGCCTCTTTAATATGTACTGGCGTATCGAAATCAGGCTCTCCCGCAGTAAAACTACAAATATCAACGCCCTTGGCTTTCAATTCCTTGGCTTGTGCTGATATTGCTAAGGTAAGAGATGGTGCGATCTGCCCTACGCGTGTTGCCAGTTTCATAGAATTTAAACTTAAGAAATTATTTGTTACAGTTGTTGGATTTTCCCCAAGATACTCTCGATCGAGTATTTTCTAGTTTAGGCGAATAGTTATATTTTTCTGCATCAATTCAACATTCAAAAGTAAATGATAGTATTACTAGACAAAATCGAACCTAGCAATTGGCAAAAGTGGCAAAAGTTGTTTTAGAAAATGTTTACAAAAGCTTTGCGAGTCGAAATTCAGATGAGAAACGATCGACAACTTCTTCTAAAACGAAGTTCGATCGAGAAACAAAATCCAATCTCACCAATATTTTGCGCTGCATTAACTTGACTGTAGAAGATGGCGAATTTATGGTGTTGGTGGGGCCGTCTGGTTGCGGTAAAAGTACTCTTTTGCGTTTAATTGCTGGCTTAGAAGAACTAACTGGCGGCAATATTTGGGTAGGCGATCGCTTGACGAATAACTTGCCACCCAAAGCTAGAGATATTGCTATGGTATTTCAAAATTACGCTCTCTATCCACATTTGAAAGTTTATGACAATATTGCGTTTGGGATGAGGAGAAGAGAACAGGCAACTAACAAATCTTCGTGGATGGATGATTTTTTAGTTGGTGCGACTAAATCTTTGCCGAAAGGAATGCGTTATTTGTCACAGAAAGAAAAACAAATCGCTCGACAGGTGCAAAATGTTGCAGAATTATTACAAATAGAACCGTTGTTGAATCGTTTGCCAAAAGAACTTTCTGGCGGACAAAAACAACGGGTAGCATTAGGAAGGGCGATCGCGCGCAATCCACAAGTGTTTTTGATGGACGAACCCCTATCCAATTTGGATGCAAAATTAAGAGCAGAAACTCGCGCCCAAATTGTCAAATTACAGCGACAATTAAAAACAACGACTATTTATGTAACCCACGATCGAACCGAAGCAATGACGATGGGCGATCGCATTGCCGTAATGAATGGCGGAGAAATTCAACAACTCGCTTCACCTTTAGAAATTTATAACCATCCCGCCAATCGTTTTGTTGCTGAATTTATTGGTTCGCCGCCAATGAATTTTTTGTCAGTAGAATTTACTTTACCTAATTCGATCGCTTGTCATAAATTTCAGTTAAATTTACCTTCTAGTTGGGAAAAATCTTTAAAATATTACGACGGGCGATCGTTATTATTAGGAATTCGTCCAGAACATTTTAGTCTAGCTACTGCCGCGCCAGAAAATTTATCAGTCAAAGTAGAGTTAGTCGAAACATTGGGCAATGATACTTTTATTCACGCTAACTTAATTGAAGATCAAAATACTAGTTTACAAGTAAGAATTCCGCCCGATATTCAAGTCAAAATTGGCGAAACAATTTGGCTTTCTTTAGATATAAACAAACTGCACTTTTTCGATCCAGATACAGAAAAAGCGATCGATCGAGAGTAAGCTGTCAAGTTTTCAAGAAAGCTATTTGAGATGGCAGAAAAGCAGAGGAGCAGAGAAGTAGAGGAGAGGATTTAATAGTTAGATTTTTAAGGGAAAATTTTTATGTTGTATTTTCTTCAGTGGTGGACGCTAGGTTCATCTCTATGTTCTGCTATCGCGGCTACTATTGTTTTATTATCTTTCCGTTTTCAACCTTGGAAATTTATAGGAATAGCTATTGTTACTTATTGGATTTTACTGGGACTAGTACAATGGCAACTATTAAAACCTTATATTTCTCGTGCTTATCTGTGGGGATTGGTAACTATTGTGGGTGGAATAGTTAGTAATTGTCTGCTTGCTTTAGCTTTCTTTTTAATTCTTTCATTTCTTTTGAGAAATGCTTCATTTGTCGGAATAGCAGGAGATACCACTAGTAAAAAAGATGCATTAATATCATCAATTGCTTTATTGGTATCTTTATTGACTATCGGATTTTTATTAGGTTTTGCTCAAAATACAGTTCTACAAATGTGTTTATCAAAAAACATTAATGCAATTACTATACCAATAATAACTGGCATATTTTGGCTAATAGGAGTAATACCATACAGACTTTTTTTGAATAATTTTGATAGAGAGTATTTAGGAAAATCCATACTATTATTTATTTTAATAGAAGCAATTAATCACTTCATCAAAGGTTGGACGATATTCAAAATACTACCAATAGAAAACTAAAAGATTAATTGACGATCGCAACCAGCAATCTACTCTTAAATCTCTCCGCGTCTCTGTGCGCGGCGCTTTGTATTCTGAGGAAACCTCAGAATCCGCGCCTTCTCTGCGCGAAACAAAAAATTATTTATTTAACAAAAAAAATCAAACTGTTACTGCACTACGACAATCATCAATAAGCCGATCGAAATCTATTTTTACTTTCAAAGGATTTTTACCTTTAATTAAATAGCCAAACATTGCTTCATAAGGATTTCTACCAGTTTTTCTAACAGTATCGATCGCGTCTCGATTGCTTAATTTTCTAACACTTGCTAACCAGATTGCTAATATTTGTCCCGTTCGTCCCACACCACCAGAACAATGAACTACTACTCTTTCTTTTTGCCGATCTGCTTCCATTAAAAATGGAAGAATTTTTTCAATTAATAAGTCTCGATCGCATAAATAAAAATTTTTAATGGGAGTTCAACAGACGCGATCGACACCGAATTGTTGTTTGTATTTGTTTAAAAAATTTGAATAGCGATCGAGTGTGTAGCGTGTGTAATAATAATTGAATGAACAGCCGTGAAATTATTGCCAGACTTAACCAAGACGGTTGGATTTTAACTAATGTTAGGGGTAGCCATCACAATTACAAGCATCCAACCAAACCTGGTAGAGTTACAGTACCTCATCCGAAGAAAGATTTACCATTAGGTACTGTTCGCAATATATTTCGTCAGGCTGGTTGGCAATGGCCTCGAGAATTAAGTAAGAATTAAATGCGTTATCCTGTTGTACTTCACAAAGATCCCGAGACGGCGTATGGTGTTACCGTTCCCGATCTGCCTGGCTGCTTTTCTGCTGGCGATACTGTTGATGAAGCTTTACTTAATAGTATCGAAGCGATCGAGTGTCATATTGAAAGTCTTCTGATTGATGGCGAAGAAATTCCTAGCCCTAGAACTGTTGAAAACTATTTTCATAATTCAGATTTTGCTGGAGGGACTTGGGCATTAGTTGAAGTCGATTTATCCAAACTTTCTGGAAAGGTTCGTCGCGTTAATGTTACTATTCCAGAGCGAATCTTAAATCGAATCGATAGCTTTGCTAGTAGTCGCGGTGAAAGTCGTTCTGGATTTTTAGCTGCTGCTGCCCTTGAATATTTAGCCACTCATTCTCAACAGTCGGTTTGACGTTGAGAGAGATTTTAATTGTATTTTTATGTTGTTCGTTCACTGCTGGACTTTGATGATAACTTGCTCAAAAATCACTTATTTGGTAAACAATTTTAAACTGTTATTGCACTACGACAATCATTAAAAAGTCGAGCGAAATCTACTTTTACTTTCAAAGTATTTTTACTTTTAATTAAATAACCGAACATTTCTTCATAAGAATTTCTGCCAGTTTTTCTAACAGTATCACTCGCGTCTCGATCGCATAAATGAAAATCTTTAATGGGAGTCCAACAGACGCGATCGACACCGAATTTTTGTTTGTATTTGTCTAAAAGATTGGCATAGCGATCGAGTTGACGTTTTTCTAAAAGACAGTTAATTCGATCGCTATTTTGTACTTTCATAAATTTAATCCAATCGTTGACTTGTCGATCGCAATATCCAGATCTCGAAGCGCCAAATACAATTGATTTATTTTCTGAAGCAGCAGCAAATTTATACATTTACCTACATGGCATCGACAATTCTCTGGGAAATAAACGGTAAAATTTCTCGGTTTTTACTATTAGCTTTCCCTTCAGTAAAAACTACTAACAAATAAGGCTGTTTCCCTGTAATTTCAATATAAGCAGCATCATGACGTACTTGGGATGTCCAACCAGCTTTCGACCAAATTTGGGCATTTGCTGGCAATCCTTCTCCCAAAAAACCTGTAATTTGATTTTCATCCACATCAACAGGAAAATCGGCAGGATTGAGACTGCGTTTTAAAAGTTTCATCATTTGTTGCGATCGCGCCGAAGAAACCGTCACACCACCGATAATACTATGTAATAACCTAGCTACAGCATTAGTAGTCAGCATGTTACGATTTTCCATTAATTCTCCCAAAAAAATTCTTTCTCGACCGTATGCTCCATCGCACCAAGTTTTTTGATTGATATTAATGTTTTCTAAATCGTCCCATCCGAGAGATTGATAGTAGCGATTGACGATATTACGTTGAAATTTCCAAGTTTCAAAAGGCCCTGCTGGTAATTCTGGGCCGCTATTAGTTCCAGTTAAAGTATCGATTAGTAAATTGGTAGCATCGTTACTCGAATCGACGATCGCATCTTTTATGGCTCGATTTAACTCGGTCGATTCTGAAACCATATTACTTTCTAACCATTCATGGATAGCTACCAAATAAAATAATTTAACAATGCTAGCTGGATAAATACGTTCGACACCTCGGTAATTAAAACCTCTAATTTGATATTTCCAAAACTCTTCAGGGGACAATGCACCGCCAGTATTGACGATAACGGGAGGATCGTAAACAATCCATGTAAGGGCGATTTGATTTTTAGCTAAATTGGGAAACTTTGTCCAAGTTGCTTCAAGAATAGAGTTACCCGATCGAGTTAGTTGTTCGTCTTGGCGAAGAAAAGTCATTTTAAGTTCGGAGTTCGAAGTTCGAAATTCGGAGTTAAATCAAAAATTATAAGTGTTTGATAATGCAAATTATGCAATTATTAAAGTCAGATAGTGGTGAATATTGTTGTCTTAGTAATCTCAATCTCTACGATTCTTCTGAGTGTCAAGAATTGGCTACCCAAGTCGCAGCAGGAAGACATGTAAAAAGTCTGTCCGCTCGATCTCTAAACACAGCGATCGAAATTTATTCTTGTGAAGATGGCTATCGAGCTTGGTTGCCCATTTCACAACTGACTCAGCTCAAACCCGCTACAACAGTATATCAGCCAGTCAGTATTTCTCGCGCGGAAATTGAAACGCGCTTGTCTGAAATAATTGCTTTTACCAAAGCGGCGATGCAACAACCTAACTATTATCTTTGGGGTGGTACTGTCGCACCTAATTACGATTGTTCGGGATTGATACAAGCTGCTTTTGCCGCGTCTGGTATTTGGTTACCTAGAGATTCTTACCAACAAGCCGATTTTACCCAAAAAATTACTCAAGAGGAATTTTTACCGGGAGATTTAATCTTTTTTGCTGCTAAAGAAAGGGTTAACCATGTCGCCCTGCATTTAGGAGATGGATATTATATTCACAGTTCGGGAAAAGAAATAGGGCGAAACGGCATTGGCATCGATCGCCTGTCAACAACCGAAAATGATGTTAGTAAGGCTTATTATCGACAGCTTTGGGGGATGGGGCGAGTTATGTCCAGTTATCAACCAATGTTAGGCGCTAGGGATTAGGACTATACATTTTCGAAATAAAATCTTTATCGAATCTGGCTGGTAGCTTTTGTATAATTCGACAACTAAGTGTTTTAACGATTTAATTTTTTTAGCGAAAATTAGTGGCTATTTTTACAGAGGCGATCGCTATTCCTACTAATTTAAGCTGGAAAATAACAAGATTTAACATTCTCACTCAACAAATTTATGGTTACTGTTGCACAAGCGCGTCCAAGCGATCGCGCCGAGTTTATCCGTAAAACTTATATGCACTTAGCTGGTGCGGTAGGTGCTTTTATTGCCGTAGAAGCTTTTCTCTTTGCCACTGGCATAGCTGAAGGCATTTACAATTTTGTTGCTTCCAGTCGCTTTTCTTGGCTGGCAATTTTAGGAGGCTTTGCCCTGCTGGGATGGCTTGCTCAGGAACTTGCTGCCAAGGCTGATTCCATCCAAACTCAGTATACAGGATTGGGACTTTATGTAGTAGGTGAAGCGATTATTTTTACTCCCCTCATCTACATGGCTGTCAATCTGTCGGGAGATGCCAATGTCCTTCCTACAGCAGGATTACTAACTCTGTTGCTGTTTGGCGGCATTACTACGGTTGCTTTTACCACTCGTAAAGATTTTTCGTTCTTGGGCGGTATTCTTAAGATTGGTGGTTTTGTTGCTTTAGGATTAATTCTTTGCAGTATTATATTTGGGTTTAGTTTGGGTTTGATTTTTTCTGCGATTATGGTAGTCTTTGCTGGCGCTGCCATTCTCTACGATACTTCCAACGTTATGCATCATTACTCTACCAATCAATACGTTGCCGCATCGTTGCAGCTTTTTGCCTCGGTTGCTTTACTCTTTTGGTACATATTGCGAATTGTTATGACACTTTCTTCTAGACGTTAATAGACGATCTAAATTGTTTGATTTTTAAGTTAATCCCACGTTTCAATGCGTGGGATTTTGCGTTCACAGTTAAGATGCAAGATGTTTACCGATCAACGCTGGTGTTGTCTCGAAAAAAATGGCAATTTTGAGCAAGAAGTGAGTAAAAGCGCTTGCCTTCTAAGCAGCGATCTACAAGTTAAGTGTCACCGCTATAGGAGCGCAAGCGAACGGGTGCGACAGGACTCGAACCTGTGACCCACTGCTTAGAAGGCAGTTGCTCTATCCGGCTGAGCTACGCACCCACATCTCTGTAGTCGATCGATTTAAGTTCAACACAGAGACAATATAATAACACATTATTATTTATTGCCACAAATCGAATCTAAAAATCTTGCCTTAATCTTGGACGATAAGATTATCGATGTGAACTATGGTCTCTGGGCCATCATAACCCAGAATTAGAGGAATTTTCTCAGAGTGATTTCCTTTGATTTGCGCGATTTCGCTACTGCTGTAATTAACAATGCCTCTAGCTATTTCCCGTCCTGATGAATCGCACAGTCTAACAGCGTCAGAAGCAGAGAAATCCCCTTCTACATTAGTAATTCCAGCAGGTAACAGCGATTTACCACCCCGACAAATTGCTACTACCGCACCATTATCTAAATATAACTTGCCCATTGGCAGTAACCCGTAGGCAATCCAGCGCTTGCGGGCGTTATCGGTTCGAGGCTGCGGTTCGAATTGCGTACCTAATGCTTTTCCTTTAATAATTTCGACGATGTTGTGAGGCGATTTTCCTTGCGTAATTACCGTTCTCACGCCTGAGTCGGTGGCGATCCGTGCGGCGGATAATTTGGTTGCCATTCCTCCAGTACCCCACCCAGAAACACTCGTTCCTGCTTCTACTTGAAGGCGATCGAATTCGTCAAAATTAACTAATTCAATCGGTCGGGCATCGGGAACGAGACGCGGATCGGCTGAATAAAGTCGATCGACATCGGTCAACAAAAACAACCAATCGGCTTTAATTAAACTGGCAACTAGGGCAGAAAGAGTGTCGTTATCGCCAAATTTTAATTCATTAATAGCAACTGTATCGTTTTCGTTGACGATCGGAATTACACCCAACTCTAACAATGCTTGAAAGGTATTGTAAGCATTAACATAGGAACTGCGTTCCATTAATTCGCGACGAGTAAGTAAAACCTGGGCGATCGGTTGCTGCAAACTACTAAATAAATCGTCGTAAATTCGCATCAATCTTCCCTGTCCGACAGCAGCTACAGCTTGTTTCATTGCCATTTTACGGGGTCGTTCGCTCAAGTTAAGACGAGCGCAACCAACCCCAACTGCGCCAGAAGAAACTAACACGACTCGATGACCACAAGAACGCAGATATGATAAAGTTTCTACTAAAGAAGCAATTGTTGCAATAGCAATTTGACCTGTTGAAGATCCGTCTCGATCGAATTCATTTGACTGTTTGGTAAGGCTAGAAGTTCCAATTTTAATAACCAAGGTTTGGTTCATCGATCGTGGGTAGTAAGTAGCAAGTAGCAATAAACTATAAATTATTTTGTGCGTCTTACGTTTGAAAGAACCCTCAAACTACGCACTTACCATCAAAGCGCTATTTAATTTCCCTCGGGCATAGCTACGGTAAGATAGCGATGTAGTAACTCTTGAGTTACCGCTATTTCTGCTGCTAAATTAATTCGATGTTTTTCTATTACTCCCAAAACTTGACGCGGGTTATCCAGTGAAACCACAGGCAGCAAATAAAGTCCTCTGATTGCCATTCGTTCGAGTGCTTGTGCTACCGATTCGTTTTCAGAAGCATAAAGAATTTCTGTAGTACAAATGTCTTGCAATTGGCGCTCGAACTCATTTTCAGTGCAATCGCTCGTTTCATTTTCAACCAAAGACTTTTGAGCCATACTTTTAGTCAGTTGACGTTGCAAATCGGCTAACGACACAATTCCCAGCAATTGTTCGTCCTCATCTAATACTAGTGCAGTATGACACCTGTCCTGAATCATCCGATGACTAGCTTCCAGTAAAGAAATTGAAGCAGGTAAAGACACATAGCAAAGATCGAGCAAACTGCGAACGGGCATTTGCTTCAAGATTTCTAGTTCATTTTGTTTTTCTAGATTAACGCCCATCTGCTGTAAATTTAAGCCCTGAACTACTTGTTTGGATTTAACTTGTTCGACAATCCAAACACTTACGCCAACGGCTGCCATCAAAGGCAAAATAATTAAATAATTACGAGTTAGCTCGAATAATAATAAAATTGCTGTTAGGGGCGCTCTGACACTTCCCGCTAACACTGCTGCCATACCTACCATTGCATATGCCGCAGGAGGACCGATTTGAATTAGATCGGGGGGTAGAATGGCAATCAGTAAACTACCATAGATTGCTCCCAAACATGCCCCCAAAAATAGCGCTGGAGCAAAAATACCGCCAACAAAACCACTTCCTAAGCTAATTGCCGTTAAGATTAATTTAGCAATTAACAGCAAACATAAAAACGACAAAGGAAACTTGCCGCCTGTTAAGATAACTTGTAGCGTTCCATAGCCAACACCAAGAACATGAGGCAATTTTAGGGCGACAATACCAACACACAAGCCACCCAAAGCGGGATAAGTAAATTTGGGCATCTTACTCAACCACTTGAAGCCAACTACTTCTCCTTGAAAACAAGCTCCCAAAAACTGAATACTTTGGGTATAGACGAGGGATACTAAACTAGCTAACAAACCCAATCCCAAATAAAATATCCATTCCCAGTGACTGAGAAGTTGATAGTCTGGTAGCTCAAAAGCAGGGCTAGCATGAAGAAAAAGATGGGAAATAGCTGCCGAAAATACCGCAGATAAAAGTAGCAAACTAATGGCAGGAGTAGTAAAAGTCGTACCTAAAACTACTTCAAGAGCAAAAAAAACTCCCGCAATGGGAGCATTAAAACCTGCTGCCAAACCTGCTGCCGCGCCTGCTCCCAACAGCAAGCGATATCTTTCTTGAGAAACTTGAAAACTTTGACCGAGTAAAATACCAATATTAGAACCAATTTCTACGCTCGGTCCTTCTGGCCCTAAAGATGCTCCCGTTCCCAAAGAAACGGATGCTGCCAGCATTTTAACCATAGGTCGCCAAGGTGTAATTTTGGTAGTTCTGACATTGCTTAAAAGTGCAGCAAATCCTTCGCCCAAATATTCTGGATAAAGCCAGCGCATCAAGCCGACGATCGAGCCACCCAAAACTGGTACTAAAGCTAAAGTCCAATGTCCCCAAATTGAAATTGAACCCAAGATGCGATCGAAAGTGAGTTGCTCCCAAAAGTTAATTAAAAAATGAAACGTTACCATGGCTATGCCCGCGCCACCACCAATAAACAAGGCGGAAACAAGCATTAAGGTATCGGGAGATAAATGCCAACGGTTAAGAAGGCGTGTCAGGCGATCGGAAACAGAAGTAGATTCGGTTAGTTTTGTGACGAGTAATTTAGCTTCGGGAAGCTCGGCAGAAGTCTCAGGCAGATTAGTGGTAGTCATCCGGGGCGGTTAGAAGAAGCAATTTCATAGATGAACAAAGAAAATTAAGCTACTCCGATGCTTATTGATATGTAATTTCAATAAGCTCGTAGAAATAGAATAAAATAGATAAGTAAAACTTTTTCTATGTTTCAAGTTACTTTTTTATTTTAAATAAAAAACCTTAAGTTTTTTGGAAAATAATTGTAAAAGTAGAAATGATTTTACGTTATTTCAGCAATTTGGTATTATGATATGATAAGTAGTTAAATGGTATTGTTGGCTACTTTTATAAGTTTTAATAGTTAAAAAAGCTGAAACACCTCGTCCTGACGTTCTCTTTCACTTCATTCGAGATGCATTAAAGCAAAAAATACTGACTCTCGATCGAATATTTTTTTATTAAGTAAATATACTGATATTGACAAAAAAAGCAAAAAATGCACCTGTTATTTAACAGGTGCATTCTCATTAGTTATGCTAGAAAAATCAAGACTAACAATTAGTCCAAGTCAGGCATAGCTAGTGTAGGCTCGTTCTCGCGATCGATACCTTTTTCAAATCCACCAGCAGCCGCCCGGGCGCGACCAGCGTGCCATAGGTGACCGATTAGGAAGAAGAAAGCTAGTACGAAGTGAGAAGTAGAAAGCCACTGACGAGTGTTAACAAAGTTGAAAGAGTTAGACTCGGTAATAATGCCACCTACAGAGTTGAGAGAAGCATTAGGTGCGTGAGTCATGTATTCAGCAGCGCGGCGTAATTGCCAAGGCTGAATATCGTTTCTGACTTTGTCAAGATCGATTCCGTTAGGACCGCGCATTGGCTCTAACCAAGGGCCACGGAAATCCCAGAAACGCATGGTTTCACCACCGAGAATAATTTCACCAGTGGGAGAACGCATCAAATATTTACCAAGACCAGTAGGTCCTTGAGCAGAACCGATATTAGCACCCATAGCTTGGTCGCGTGCTAAGAAGGTGAAAGCTTGAGCTTGAGAAGCCTCTGCGTTGGTAGGGCCATAAAATTCACTGGGGTAAGCAGTGTTGTTAAACCAAACCATACAAGAAGCAATGAATGCCATTAAGGACAATGCACCCAAGCTGTAGGAAAGGTAAGCTTCACCAGACCAAATGAAAGTGCGACGAACCCAACCGAAAGGTTTGGTTAAAATGTGCCAGATACCACCAGCAATACAGATCAAACCAACCCAAATGTGACCGCCGATAATATCTTCCATGTTATCGACACCAACGATCC
This sequence comes from Xenococcaceae cyanobacterium, assembly GCA_051657945.1. Taxonomy (GTDB): domain Bacteria; phylum Cyanobacteriota; class Cyanobacteriia; order Cyanobacteriales; family Xenococcaceae; genus CAZJTL01. The sequence continues at coordinate 24,387 of JBOFLQ010000107.1, forward strand.
AGCCTTCGCCACCGAAGGGAGCGCTAATCAAATAGCCGAAGATCGTAGCGGGGTTTAGTGTGGGGTTGGTAATGACGCGAACGTCACCGCCACCTGGTGCCCAAGTATCGTAGACACCACCGAAGAACATCGCCTTAAAAACTAACAGCAGAGCGCCACATCCCAAAAGAATGAGGTGATAGCCAATGATGTTAGTCATTTGGTTTTTGTCTTTCCAGTCGTAACCGAAGAAGCTAGAGTATTCTTCTAAAGTTTCTGGCCCACGAAGTGCGTGGTAAAGACCGCCTAAACCGAGTACAGCAGATGAAATTAAGTGAAGAACACCAACAACGAAATAGGGGAATGTGTCGATTACTTCACCACCAGGACCTACGCCCCAGCCCAATGTAGCAAGGTGGGGTAAAAGGATCGTACCTTGTTCGTACATTGGTTTGTCTGGAATAAAGTGTGCAACTTCAAAAATTGTCATTGCACCAGCCCAGAAAACAATTAGACCAGCGTGAGCGACATGAGCGCCCAACAGTTTACCAGAAAGGTTGATTAAGCGAGCGTTACCAGCCCACCAGGCAAAGCCTGTTGAGTCTATGTCGCGACCGCTACCAATATTAGCATTAGAGAGCGTTACCACGTGGTAGAACCTCCTCAGGGAATTCAAATCTCTCGTGGGGTTGGTCTTGAGGTGCCATCCAAGCACGCAGACCTTCGTTAAGCAAAATGTTTTTGGTATAGAACGTTTCAAATTCTGGGTCTTCAGCCGCTCTCAATTCTTGCGAGACGAAGTCGTATGCGCGTAAGTTGAGGGCGATGCCGACGATACCAATACTTGCCATCCACAATCCAGTTACTGGTACGAACAACATGAAGAAGTGCAACCAGCGTTTGTTGGAGAAGGCAATACCGAAGATCTGCGACCAGAAACGGTTGGCAGTTACCATACTGTAGGTTTCTTCAGCTTGGGTTGGTTCGAAGGCTCTGAAGGTGTTGGCTTGATCGGAGTCTTCAAATAGGGTGTTTTCTACTGTTGCCCCGTGAATCGCACACAAGAGCGCTCCACCTAAGATACCCGCTACTCCCATCATGTGGAAGGGGTTGAGGGTAAAGTTGTGGAAGCCTTGGATGAAGAGGATGAATCGGAAAATGCCTGCTACTCCGAAGCTGGGTGCGAAGAACCAGCTTGATTGTCCCAAGGGATAAATCAAGAAGACGCTGACAAATACTGCGATCGGACCTGAAAATGCAATCGCGTTGTAGGGACGAATTCCGACAAGACGAGAGATTTCAAATTGACGCAACATGAAACCGATCAATCCGAATGCACCGTGGAGTGCTACGAATGCCCACAAGCCGCCAATTTGGCACCAGCGGGAGAAGTTCCAACCTGCTTCAGGTCCCCACAAAAACAACAGGGAATGTCCCATGCTGTCTGCGGGAGTCGATACGGCTACGGTTAAGAAGTTAGCACCTTCTAAGTAGGAGCTAGCAATACCGTGGGTGTACCAGGAAGTGACAAAGGTCGTTCCGGTTAACCATCCGCCGAGTGCCATGTAAGCACAGGGGAAGAGTAAGATGCCGGACCAACCGACGAAAACGAAGCGATCGCGCTTGAGCCAGTCGTCGAGTACGTCAAAAACGCCTCTCGATGCTGGTGCGCGTCCGACTGCTATGGTCATAATTGTTAATCCTCTTGCTTAACGAGTGATTGAAGGCAAGATTTTAAAATCTGGACGCTTTCTTTACTTTTTGTTTGATTTGACAATTTTATTATTGCCGTGCATCAAAATTACGAAAACTTTAGCGGCAGAATACCAATTTTGTTTTCTAATTTTGAGCTTGCTCGACGCAACATTGTTTCTAAAAGGAACAATGAGCGCTGATTTTTTTTTCGTTGGGCTTTCGATCGAGACCGAAAACTGCTTAACTTTTCTTAAAATAACACGAATCAAATCGATCCGCAGACTGTTCGCCTCATGCTCGAGTAATTGAGTAGAGACTCTTATTTAAATTAAAATACCAAAAATTTTACAAAATGACATACTTACACTCATAAATTTTTAGATAAACGATCGCTACATGGGAGAATAACGTGTCGAGTACACTAAAATTACCTAGAACAGCAGAATGCCCCCACCAGAAAGGTACTCCGTTTGGTGGTGGATCGAGATGCGAGTGAGACGACGATTGCCTGCTTAGACTTGCCCGACAATCGGCAGATCTCGTTATGAGGGCAGGCATGAGGAGACGAACAAATTGATTGTCTTATTGTATTTTATCTG
>JBOFLQ010000108.1:0-2537 GCA_051657945.1 Xenococcaceae cyanobacterium
GATAACGATGAATTACAAGTTTGCGCCCAAGCATTATGTTTGGAAGAAATGACGGGCAAATCTATCTCGCAAGGATATATCTACTATGCACAATCCCATCAAAGACAATTAGTAGAAATAAATGACGAACTAAGACAACAAGCGATCGCTGCGATCGAAGCAGTTAATACTTTACTAGAAACAGGCAAAATGCCACCTGCAATTTATTCCCAAAGATGTAAAGGGTGCAGTTTAGAAAAGCAATGTTTGCCTCAAGTAGAAAAGAAAATGAAACGCTATCAAGAAGCAGTTTAAGCGATCGATACAATTATCTATCTCGAATAACTTTATCTAATTCTCGAGCAAATTCATCTGCATCTTCCCATTCTTCAGCTAAATTTGCCATCTTTCCGTCTAAGATTGCTGCAATATAGCTTTTAACTGGTTCTATTTTGTCGATTTTAACGATCGCTGCGACAGGTATACCGTGACGAGTAATCGTAATAAAACCTTCCTGTCTGGCTAGATCGATCGCTTCTGAAAGATGGGCTTTGATTTCTTCTTCTGAAAAGCTTTCAGTCATTTTTCTGAAAATAAACCAAGAAATGAATTTCTTGGCTGAAAATATAAGTCTTTTTTAACTAATATCTTGCACTATTGCCATTAACAGTCAGCGATTGAAATCGCACCCTTATATATAAAGTCGCTCTTTTGACGACTCTTGTAGGCATTTTAGTCCATTTTAATGGACTTAATGTATGAGACAGGGAATTGATTCCCTGTTCTGTTCGATCGATGAAAATTCTAAATTACAAAAGGAGTTGATTTCAATGGGAACAGTTTATATCACTCAAGAAGATGCTTTTATTGGCAAAACTGACGAACGATTAAATGTTCGCGCCGAAAAGCAAACATTGTTAGATGTACCGTTAATCAAAGTAGATGGAGTAGTAGTTTTAGGACGTGCTACCGTTTCCCCTGCTGCGATCGTGGAACTACTAGAACGCAAAATCCCTCTTAGTTTTTTAACCGGAACGGGAAAATATTTAGGTAGATTAGAACCAGAATTAACCAAAAATATTTTCGTGCGATCGGCGCAATGGCAAGCATCTGGGGAAACAGAAAAAGCTTTGCACGCAGTCAAAGGATTTGTTAGGGGAAAACTAAAATGTTATCGCAACAGTTTCTTACGAAGTCAGCGAGAAGATTCAAATCTAGATTTACAAACAGCGATCGATCGCCTGAAAGAAAATATCGATGCGATCGAAAATGTTTCAAATATCAATTCAGCCAGAGGTTTAGAAGGTGCGGGAAGTGCAGTTTATTTTGGTAGTTTTAACAAACTGCTTAAAACTGAAGAATTTCAATTTACCACTCGTAATCGACGACCACCTACAGATCCAGTCAATGCTTTACTTAGTTTGGGTTATGCCCTATTGCGTCACGATGTTCAAAGTGCCATTAATATTGTCGGTTTCGATCCATATTTAGGCTATTTACACGTACAAAGATATGGTCGTCCTTCTCTAGCGCTAGACTTAATGGAAGAATTCCGTCCTTTAGTTGTAGACGCAATAGTTCTCAGTAGTTTAAATAAAAAGCTATTAACTCCCGATGCTTTTGTTAGCGAACCTTTGAGTAATGCTGTATCTTTGACCTCAGAAGGATTACGTACTTTTTTAAAATTGTACGAACAAAAAAAGCAATCAAAATTCAAACATCCTGTCTTGCAAACTCAATGTACCTATCAAGAAGCTTTTGAAATTCAAGCAAGATTATTAGCCAAATATTTGATGGAACAAATCGATCGATATCCACCATTGGTATTGAAGTGATTTTAACAGAAACGATAAAGATCGCGTCGATGACCAATATCAATTACAGTTACGATGAAGAGAAATAGAGTAAGTCATTAGCGATTTTCTTCTATTTCAGCGATCGCATCTGAAAAGGAAATAACTTCATCTTGTGCTGCTTTTGCTTCATCATAAGCACGTATAGCCTCTAATTCTTCTAGTTTCTCTAGAATTTTTTGATAATCGGCTATATCTAGAAGAACAGCAATTTGTTTACCATTTGCATCCACTAAAAACTTTTCACTAAAGCTAATCATTTCTTATTGTCACATTTATGTTTATCGTTATTTCCTATGATATTCCCGATGATAAGCGTCGTACTAAAATTCACAAGATGCTGAAATCTTACGGACAATGGATGCAATATAGTGTTTTTGAGTGTGTCGATCTGACAGAAACTCAATATGCTAAATTGCGATCGCGTCTCAACAAACTGATTAAATCTGAAGAAGACAGTATTCGTTTTTATTTTCTCTGTGGTTGCTGTCAAAAAAAGGTTGAAAGAATTGGTGGTGAAGCTGTCCGAGACGATACGATCTTTTTTGTTGGATAAAAATAAATGCGCGAATGGGTGGGTGTTGAAATTTCTTATTCAGAAAATGTTGCTAAAATCTTTTGTGTACGAGTATTTGACTCTGCCTAACTCAATCAGTCATCCGCGCAAACGACAAAATGCTCTCCCTGATTGCTTTTGAGATAAAA
>JBOFLQ010000109.1:0-34858 GCA_051657945.1 Xenococcaceae cyanobacterium
AACGACTCCAATCTAGACGGTTAACTTTTAGTTTTTATCTTTTGTAAATGAACTTGTTTACTTGTCGCTCAATTCGATCGCGCCAAACAATTATGACCTTGGCGCAATAGTTTTTAAGGCAAACTCATAACGACTCCAATCTAGACGGTTAACTTTTAGTTTTTATCTTTTGTAAATGAACTTGTTTACTTGTCGCTCAATTCGATCGCGCCAAACAATTATGACCTTGGCGCAATAGTTTTTAAAACAAACTCATAACGACTCCAATCTAGACGGTTAACTTTTAGTTCTCATCTTTTGTAAATGAAGACGACTCACTTTTTGTATATGTAGGGACTTTCGCGCAGACGAGTTAAAAAAATAAATTAGTTATTGGAGGAAAATATTTTTACTTTTGCTGCTGCTGCTTTTGCTTTTTCTCTGGCTTCTTCGGTATTAGTTCCTTTGGCAAGCGCAACACCCATGCGACGATAAGGACGAGAATCTGGTTTGCCAAATAATTTAAGATCTACGTCTGGTGTTGCTAATGCTTCTGCTACGCCTTCAAAAACAATTTTATCTGAATGTTCGCTGGCTAAAATTACTGCGCTAGCTGATGGTGCAAAAACTTCTATTTTGGGAATTGGTAAACCTAAAATTGCTCGCAAATGTAATTCAAATTCGTTTAAATTTTGAGAAATTAACGTCACCATTCCCGTATCGTGAGGACGGGGAGAAAGTTCGGAAAAAATTACTTCATCTTTAGTTAGAAAAAATTCAACACCAAAAATTCCCGCACCGCCTAAAGCATCGGTGACTTTTTTAGCGATCGCCTGTGCTTGAGTGAGTTTCTCATCATTAATAGCCGCAGGTTGCCACGATTCTTGGTAGTCGCCTCTTTCTTGAAGATGTCCGATCGCAGGGCAATAAATTGTATCTGCGTTCCATTGTTTAATGGTTAACAGAGTGATTTCAAGTTCAAAATCGATAAATTCTTCGATAATTACTTTTTGTGTATCGCCTCTCGCCCCTTCGATCGCGATCTGCCATGCTTTTTCTATTTCAGGCGCGGAATTTACTACCGATTGTCCTTTTCCAGAAGAAGACATGACGGGTTTGACGACATTGGGAAAACCAATGCGATCGCAAACGTTTTTCATTTCTTCTAAATTGGTAGCATAATCATATTTAGCCGTTCTCACTCCCAGTTGAGTATGCGCCAATTCCCGAATGCGATCGCGATTCATGGTGAAGTTGGTTGCTGCGGCGGTGGGAATTACTGTAAATCCTCTTTGTTCGAATTCGAGTAATTTTTCGGTGCGAATTGCTTCTATTTCTGGAACGATAAAATTTGGTTGATGTTTCTGGACGATTTTTTCTAAATCGTCGCCATTGAGCATGGAAATTACTTCTGATTGATCGGCTACTTGCATCGCTGGCGCACCTTCGTAGCGATCGACAGCAATTACATAATTACCCAGTCGTTGAGCCGCAATTACAAATTCTTTTCCCAATTCTCCCGAACCTAACAACAGAATTTTTTGCGGTAATTTAATTGCTGTTTTCATGATTTTCAAGCTGCGATTGTGCTGTTAGACAGTGGCTAATCGTAGCATACGATCGGCTTTAAGCAATTTTCTAAGGATAAAAATAACAACTAAAAGCCCCCCTTATTTTTAATTAAGGGGGGCTTTTATGGCGATCGCAGTTTAGAAGCTTAAGTTAAAGACTCTAGATAGTCACGAACTAAGTTACGACGTTTGGGCTGACGCAATTTTTGTAAGGCTTTGGCTTCAATTTGACGTACTCTTTCGCGAGATAGTTCCAAACAACGTCCAATTTCTGCCAAGGAATAAGGTTTTTCGCCACCAAAACCAAAGCGCATTTGAATGACTTCTCGTTCGCGACTGGTTAAGTCTGCCAAGATACTTTGTAAGTCGCGTTGCAAGGATTCACGCATCAAAGTTTCTTCGGGTGAAGCACTTTCTGTTTCTAAAAGATCGCCAAGTTCGGTGTCTTTTTCTTTACCGACTTTAATTTCTAAAGATACCGAACGAGGTACGCGCAATAGCACTTCGCGAATTTGCGAAGGTGTCATGTCTAGCTCTTGAGCGATATCTTCGATACGTGCGGTATGTCCTTTTTCTTGAGAAATTTTGCGTTGTGCTTTTTTGATTTTGTTAAGCTTTTCGGTAATGTGGACGGGTAGACGGATGGTGCGGCTTTGGGTTGCGATCGCACGGGTAATACCTTGACGAATCCACCAGTAAGCATAGGTACTGAAACGATAACCTTTGGTAGGGTCGAATTTTTCAACAGCTCTTTCTAGTCCGAGAGTTCCTTCTTGAATTAAGTCTAATAATTCTAAGCCCCGATTTTGATATTTCTTTGCTACTGATACGACTAGGCGTAAATTCGCCTTAATCATATGCTCTTTGGCACGAATGCCATCTCTTTGAGTTTTTTCTAATTCTTTGACTTCACATTTGGCGATTTCTGCCCAGCGACGTTTTCCTATGGCTAGCGTACTCTTGAGTTCGGTCATATCTAATCCAGCCATGTTTGCCCAACGTTTGATTGAGGGACGATGGCTTAATTGAGATACGAGTCGATCGTGGATGTCGATTAATTCGACAAATCTCTGTACGATTGGATCGCCTTTTTGAGCGGCTTTGTTGCGTATTTCTACGATATTAATGTGGCGCTGAACTTTTTGTGCTTCAGAAACTTCTTCGTCTCTTTGCAGCAGGGGAACTCTACCAATTTCTTGCAAGTACAATCGAACTAGATCGGTGGTAGTACGACTACCTTTTCTGGTGATATAGTCAGGGTCAACATCTAAATTAAGCTCGACTAGATCGTCTGTTACTTTTTGCAACACGTCGCCAGTAACGTCTAAATCGAAGTCGTAAGTAGATGTATGGTTATCATCTTCGGTGTCTACATACCAGGAAGTAGCTAACATAGGATTTCTCAATGACGACTCAGTATAAAGATCGGGTGGTTCGGAACACTCCTTACTGGATAGGTTTCCCAAGTTTTACCCAAAAAGGAACATTCACTTCAAAGATTTTTTGAGCGAGCCTTCGATCGATTAATTTCATTACGTTTCGAGATGAAACAAATTGAAAAATGCGTTCGAAAAACTTCTGGAAACCTTTTGTTTACAGCAAAGAACCGAGCTGTGAGTTAATTGTTCCCAAATCATTCACAAAAATAACAACTATTTCAAAAATTCAAAATTAATCGATTTCTTCTCGGTAATTTTTCGGTATCGTCTCTGTATATTTACGGAAAACTTTGTATATTTACAGAAAACTTTGATGAATTACGATTTAAATTGAATAATGAATTTTTATCTCGGTATTGATTTTGGTACTTCTGGGGCAAGGGCAATTGCGATCGATTCAGAACAAAATATTTGTGCGGAGGTTCAATATTCTTTTGCTAATTCTGTTTCAAAAAATTTAATTGTTGTTTGGCAGCAAACTTTATTTGATTTAATTGAAGCTATTCCCACAGAAATTAGAAAACAATTAAGGGCGATCGCGATCGATGGAACTTCTTCTACAGTGCTTTTGTGCGATGCTAATGGCAGTCCGATCGATGCGCCGATTCTCTATAACGATGGACGAGGTGCAGAGGTATTAGAAGAGATTGAGGCGATCGCGCCAGTAGATTCTGTTGTTTTAAGTGCTACTTCTAGTTTGGCAAAGTTGTTTTGGTGGTATCGTCAATCTTTCTATACAGAAGCAAGTTATTTTCTTCATCAAGCAGATTGGTTGGCTTATTTACTACACGGAAGATTGGGCGTTAGCGACTATCATAATGCTCTCAAACTCGGTTACGATGTCGAATTTTTTTGCTATCCAAATTGGCTAGAAAATTTACCTTTTTTCAATTTATTACCGCAAGTTTTAGCACCAGGGACGATCGTTGGTGAAGTAACCCCAGAAGTTAGCGATCGCTTCAATTTGTACAATCGTTGTTTTGTCTGTGCGGGTACGACTGACAGCATTGCTGCTTTTTTAGCTAGTGGTGCTAAAAACTGCGGTGAAGCAGTGACTTCTCTGGGTTCGACTTTAGTTTTAAAGTTATTGAGTACGACTAAAATAGAAGATGCTAAATCTGGTATTTACAGTCACAGGTTGGGGGATTTGTGGTTGACTGGTGGTGCTTCTAATACTGGCGGTGCTGTACTGAGTCATTTTTTTAGCGATCGCGAATTGATTGGTTTCTCGCCACAAATCGATCCAGATTGCGAAAGTCTTCTCAATTACTATCCTTTACTAAAAAAAGGCGATCGCTTTCCCATCAACGATCCGCAATTGCTACCAAAACTAGAACCCCGTCCTAGCGATCGGGCTGAGTTTCTGCACGGTTTGTTAGAAAGTTTAGCCAGAATCGAAGCTTTGGGCTATCAAAAGTTACAAGCTTTGGGCGCAACTCAACTTACTCAAGTTTATACTGCTGGCGGTGGTGCTAAAAATACCGTCTGGCAAAAAATTCGTCATCGTCATCTTCAAGTACCTGTAGTTACTGCTATCAATACTGAAGCAGCTTACGGAATGGCATTGCTAGCGGCTAAGTAGAGACGCGAAATTTAAGTAGAGACGCGAAATTTAAGTAGAGACGCGAAATTTAAGTAGAGACGCGAAATTTAAGTAGAGACGCGAAATTTAAGTAGAGACGCGAAATTTCGCGTCTCTACAGTATCTTCTTTTATTACTTTTTCTCACTAACTTTTTTGGCAAGGTATTGTTTTATCAGCAACATTTGTGTATTCTTTCTATCAACTCTGTTTAATTAAAAAGAATATCGATCGAAAAATGTTTGCGACTTTCAGAAACCGTGTTCTAGCTTTACAAATACGTAATAAGTAAATCTGAAGACGCTTGAGTTTTCGCATATTTGAAAATCTTAAGCTAATTGAAAAAAAAAATTGTATTTCGTTTAGATCGGCGATCGCAAAATTAATTCAGACAGAAGTTTTAAGTGCCAAATTATCAAAAAAAATTAAGATGGCGATGCTAAAGGAGACTGACAATTTATTCTCGTTTGGGGGTTACAAACAAACATTATCCCAATTAGCGAATACTTTAAAAAAATTGCGAGATTATTCGATAAATTTGGAATTAGTAACCTCGATCGAATTAATTGAAGACGTTTTACAACGAATTGAAACAGGTTCTTTTTCTATTGCTGTTGTAGGTGAATTTAATCGAGGAAAAAGTACATTTGTTAACGCTTTACTCGGAGAAAAAATTTTACCAGCAGATGCTTTACCAACGACTGCAACTCTCAATCGAATTGTCTACGGCGAAGAATCTAGCGCCAAGGTAATTTTTCAAGACGATAGTGAAAAAGAAATTGCGATCGAACAATTAGCGGAATACGTAACCAAACTTACAGAAAAATCGGCAGCAATGGCAGCGACAGTAAAAGAAGCTGTAGTTTCTTTTCCGCTTCGTTACGGTCAAAAAAAATTAGAAATTGTCGATACTCCTGGTTTGAGTGACGATGCGGAGATCGACGAAATGACTTTAGCAATTTTGCCTCGCGTCGATGCTGCCATTTTTGTTTTAATGGTGGAGTCACCCCTGTCGCTTTCGGAACAAAACTATTTAAAAAATAATTTGCTCGATCGAGATTTGGGACGAATTATTTTTGTTGTTAACGGAGTCGATCGCTTTCGCCACCAAAAAGATGCGAATCGAATCGTCAAATTAGTCAAACATCGCTTACAAAATCAATTATTGGCGCGTGCGGAGCAAGAATACGGCAAAAATTCATCAGAATATCAAGCTTATTTGAGTCGCATCGGTCAGTTAAAAGTTTTTAGTGTTTCTTCGCTGCAAGCACTGCACGCAAAATTAGAAGACGATCGCGACTTACTTGGCAAAAGCCGTTTTTTAGAGTTGGAGTCGGCACTAGAAAGATTGTTAATCGAAGAGAGAGGAATTGTTTTACTTCAAGTAGCAATCAATCGAGCGATCGCTGCTGCTGAAGAAATTGTTGATGCGATCGCTAGACAAACTCAAAATCTCAAACAAGAGCGCATTCAATTAACAGAAATTTATGAAAGTGCTGTAGTAGAAATTCAGTTAAAAACAGAGCGCAAACAAGAACAAATCGAGCGAGTCTATCAATTAGATAAACTATCGATCGATGAATTAATTTGTTTAGAAAAAGATTTACTTAATATCGAACAAGAATTTTCTCAAATAGAAGAATTAAAAAATAAAATTCCCAAATTACACGTTGAGTTAGTTTTGCATCAGTCAGTCGTTGATAGCAAACAAAAAAAACTCGATCGCCTACTTCAAGAAATACAAAAAACTATTGAAGAAAGTCGCTTTCTTTTAGAACAAACACTACAAATCATTGGTGTTTTTTGTCATCAGTGTGGAAAAATGAATCAACCTGGAGCAAAATTTTGCCTTGCTTGCGGCACGCAAATAGTTTGTCCTAACTGTGGCAGAAGTTCTTTTTCTAACAGCGATCGATGTTCTTGTTGCGATCGATAATAGTCTCGATAGTTAGTCGAGACGATCGATATCCAATTTGTTAATTTTTAGTCTTAAATAATCGGAATTCTCAATTCTTCTGTTGGAGAAGTTTCGACTTGCAAATCTTGACAAACAATGCGTTCTACCAAAATAGAACTTGCTATTGCTCCACTGTAAATTTCTAATTGTGCCTCGACAGGTGCATCAAAAAGAAGTCTTTGTCCTGGAAAAACTACTCGTTCGAAATACCAGTTTTCAATGTTAGAAATACGAGCAATTTGAATGCTACTAGTACTATTAACATAACAACAAAGTAAAGAAGATGATTTATCTTTAGTTAGAGAAGGTAACGGTTGGATCATAGTTTTTTTAAAACAGTGATTTTTTTTTAATAAAGCGCCAAACCCCACATTTTCGAGACTGACGCTTTGCTGTTAGCAGTCGATCGAGACAAATTTTTTAAATTTAGAGTCTTATATTTTAAAAGACTCCGCCAATAAAACTATATTCAATTTTTTATTCGATCGCAGCTTTTGTTTAGATTTGCACACAAGGGCAAATACACATAATTACATCTATCTAAAGTATGAATAACTCAATAATTTTCGTCTGTAACTATTGATTCAGTTTTTTAAAAGATAAAGATTAGCTATGAATAATGAACTACGAACACTTTATTTTTGGCAAACTAACTGTTACTGTAGTTCCAGACCCAATTTGGCTTTCAATAGAAATCTTGCCGCCGTGCAGTTCTACGCAAGCTTTGGTTATTGCCAATCCCAAACCAATGCCAGAGATTGTATCGGTATTACTGGCGCGAAAAAAGGATTGAAACAAGTTTTCTCGGTCTTCTAAAGGTATGCCAATTCCCTCGTCTTGGAGAGAAAAAACGATCTCTGAGTCTAAATCGAGCAAATTAATTTCGATTTTACCTCCGTTTGGGGAGTATTTAATTGCATTAGAAATTAAATTGATAAAAATCTGTCGTAGCAATCCTCGATCGCCCCAAAAACCTTGAGGATTGCCAGTAATTTTAAAAGTAAGTTCGTGGCGATCGTCTGTTGTTTCTCGTTGTTGTCCGATTAAATCGACAAAAAATGGTAGCAATTCGATCGGAGTGGGTTTAAATTTGGTTTTATCTAATTCAATTTGATTGGATAGAAGTAAATCGTCTACCACTTTCGATAAATGCCTAGCTTTATTTTCAATAATTTCTAGGAATTTTTTTTGTTTGAGTGGATCTAACTTGTCGCCATGCTGTTTGATTGTTGATGCTGCTGCTAGAATATTGGCTAGGGGCGTTCGATATTCGTGAGAAACTGTAGTAACGATTTGAGATTTAAAGGCACTCAGTTGCTTTTCTTTAGCTAAGGCTGCTTGAGTTTGTAATAAAAGTTCTGCTTGTTGGATGGCGATCGCTAAATGTACGGCTATTTCTTTGAGTATTTCTAAATCCTCACTTTGCCATTGTCGATCCTCAATTGGTTGATGAGCGATTAATAAGCCCCAAATTTTCGATGTCGAATTTTTTCGATCGCATAGATAAATTGGCACTACTAAATTTGCTTTGCGATCGCATTGTTCGACTGGTTTGAGAAAACTTAGATTTAATTTAACACCCGCTTCATAGACATTAGCGATCGCTCCTAGTTCTTTCCAAGCTTGGATCGAATCTGATATTAGAGTCGTACACAATTGTTTTAATTCTTTGGCTCGATCGAACTCTGTTGCACCGATCGCAAATTGATAGATTACTACTCGATCGCATTGAAGGAGTTGTTGCACCTCTGCTACTGCGGTATGCAAAATATGATTTAATTCTAGAGACTGGCGAATTCGTAAAGCAGTGGTGGCAATTAAACGCTGTCTTTCTTGAATTTTAGTTAATTTGGTTTGTAATTTGTATTTCTCGATCGCGTTGCGAACTGCTAGCTGTAATATATCGGCTTTAAGATGTTTTTTGATTAGATAGTCATAAACCCCTCGTTTCATTGCTTGGACGGCGATTTTTTCGTCTCCATAGCCAGTCAGCATGATTGAGGATGAAGGTAAAAAATAACTCGGTTGATTGAGGCGATCGAGAAAATCCAAACCACTCATGTCGGGTAGACACAGATCGACTAGCATGACATCGCATTGCTTTTTAAGACAAAAAATCAGCCCGTCCTCAGCAGAATTTGCTTCTAAAATCTGGTAAGAATGGTAAGGATCTTGCTTAAGATAGCGACGGTAAATTTTGCGATCTTCCGCGCAATCATCGACGATCAGTAATGTCTTGGTTTTGGACATGTCGAAGAAGAGAAAGAAGTTAAAAACTTCTTCATTAAAATAATGTTACAAATAATTCTAAAGAAATTATAAAAATATCTTAAAAAACTTTGTAATTCTCAACAATTAAACGACATTGCCTAACGACTCGGCTCGAGCATACAGTTTTGGGTACTCAGTTATTAGCGAGCTACTGCGATTGCTGTAGAACTTTTGGTATCTACTTGCAGCTTTTGACAGGTAATTCTGTCAACCAGAATAGCACTAATTATTGCTCCCTCATAAACTTCGAGCATAGCGTGAGATGGTGCTTCAAACAAAAGTCTTTGTCCTGAAAAAACAACTCGTTCGAAATACCAACCGTCGGTATTAGATATGCGAATAACTTGAATATGACTAGTGTAATTTATATAACAACATAAAATTATGTCATCATTATTTGACGAGCGCGAAATCGATTGTTGGAGCATGATTTTGGCAAAAAGTTTTTATTAAAATCAAGCGCCAAACCCTCACCTAGTGAGCTTGACGCTTGCTTAGATTTGTTATTTAGTTTTTTTATAATCAGGGTCTTTATATTTGCTGACCCCGTTTAAATCCATATTTATTTTTTCACCTAATTGATGAATATTAGTAAAAGTTTAGATTTTCTTTAGATTTAATTTAGGCTTGGTGGAGTATTAACTTCTAACCAATAATCGATAAATGCTTCGATCGTTTTTTGTAATTCTCGAACGTCCATGGGTTTGACTAGGTAACCATTAGCGCCTTTTTGGTAGCAAAGTTCGATATCTCTAGGGTTAGATGAAGTAGTAAATACAACGATCGGTATTTTTTGAAAAATTATATCTTGCTTGAGGCGTTCTAGAATATCACGACCATCCATACCAGGCAAGTTTAGATCTAGTAAAATAGCAGAAGGTCTTGGTGCGAGTTCGGGACTGTTGTAGTTGCCCTCGCGATAGAGAAAATTTAAGGTGTCGTCGCCATTGGTGCAACGGTAAATCGGGTTTTGTACTTCCATACGCCGCATGAGGCGTTGCAGCATTTTAAAGTCTTCATTACTATCTTCAACTACGAGTAGAGGGCCTTTAAGTTTTTCCACTTTTTTTTCCATTCGCATTTTTGAGTAAATATACTTAAAGCTATTTTATTTCAGAATATTACAATTATTAAAATCATTAAAAGTGAAAAAAGAAGGTTGAACCCTCACCATATATGGATTCTACCCAAATTTTACCGTCATGAAGCTCAATTATTTTTTTAACAATTGCTAATCCAGCACCCGTACCTCCCTGATATTTTTCCTTAGAGTGAAGGCGTTTGAAGAGTCGAAAAATTGTTTCCAGATAATGGGGTTGAATGCCGATACCGTTATCGCGAACGTAAAAAAGTGGGGTATCGGGATTTAAATTGTTAGTTTGAGGCAATTTTAATCTCGATCGTTCTTCTGTATCAAAATAACCAATCTCAATCCATTTCTGTTGGCGCTCGTTATATTTAAAAGCATTGCCAATTAAATTGCCAAACACTTCGTTAACTAAAACTCGATCGCATTGTATATTTGGTAAAGGTCGGGGAATGCGAAGATCGAATTGATGAAGATCTCGACGACTGGCACGAAAAACTTCGATCGCCGCGTCGAGTAAGTCATTCAAGTTTGTTACTTCTAAGTTTAATTCGGTTTGTCCAATTTGGGAAAATTTGAGTAATACATCGATGAGAGTATCCATGCGTTGCGATAAAGATACCAAAGTTTGTAAATACTCTATTCCCTCTTCACCGACGACTTGGGCATAATCTTCCATTAAAATAATCGAGTAGTTGTAAATTCCTCGCAAAGGTTCTTTAAGGTCGTGGGAAGCGGCAAAAGCAAAGGAAGCCAATTCTCGATTGCTACGTTCTAATTCTAAATTGATTTTGGTTAATTCATCTGCTTTTGAGAGGACAATACCAACGATCGCATTTCTGAGGGCGATCGCGCGATCGAATTCGGACTTTTGCCAAGGTAGAGAAGTTAATCTGACGATTTCTTGCCATTTCTCAAAAGAATGACGCGGACAAAGAGTCAATTTACCATCCGTTTCAATTCGAAGAGAATCTTCGGGATTACCTGCCCAATTTACAGTTTGAAGGACTTCAGGACGAAACCAGAGTATGTAATAGCGTTTTAGTTTGGAAATTCGTAACAGCAACAAACCACTAGCAGTATCTTGATAAGCTTCTGCTTCTGGGTAAAGTTTGGGTAATGAATCAGTACAAAATAAGCTATCGCTAACTTGTGTATCCGCCCATTCAATTAAAGTACGAATTTCTTCAATTGATGGAGTTTTACCGACAAGGCGAATTTCGTTATCCAAACAAACCGCCGCACCAGAAGCACTAACTAAATCGAGTAGGCGAATTGCCGGTTTGATTAAAGCTTCTATAAAATTTTTAGCATGAGCGATGGACTCGATGAATTCAGATTGCAGGGATTGTAATTTTTCTTGGTAGTCAAATTCTTCATGACTAATTTTGCTATCTAATTCGCGAGAAATAATCTCTCCTAAAAACTCAACAGCAGTACGCAATTCATAAGATAAATATTTGGGCGTTTGATGGTGACAAGAAATTAATCCCCAAAGTTTTCCATTTTGAATCAGGGAGATAACTAATAGTGCGGTTACTCCCATGTTTTGGTGAAATTCCTGACAACAAGCATCGACACTTCTTAATATAGAATTGCTTAGATCGAGAGGCTGATGAGTTATGGGGTTTTCTGATGGAATTATTTGGATCGATCGCGCCGTTAAATCTGGTATGTAGCGCAGTAAGGTATGTTTATATAATTGTTTGGATTCTTCGGGAATATCTGTGGCGGGATAGTGCAATCCTAAGTAGGGAGATAAATCTTCTCGTTTATCTTCGGCAACGACGCAACCAGCACCTGTCGAATCAAACTGGTATACCATGACGCGATCGAAACAAATCATCTGGCGAATTTCTGAAGCGACTAGTTGTAAAAACTCGCTATGTTTGCTTAGTTTTTGCATTTTAGCGCTCATTTTTTTAATAGCGTTATGAAAACTTAAAAAGCTCATTTCGCTTAAAGATTCGATCTGTTCTAATTCAAGTACAATTGTTTGTTCGCTAAGATGAATAATCGCATCAAAATAGCGATCGCCGAATGGATGAGAAAAAGAAATTTTTAGATGGGTGCGATTGTTTTCTATGTCAGTTAGACATTGTTCGATCGCGTCAATGTATTCGCGATCGAATAAAGTATTTAGAGATTGCTCTAGTAAATCTTGCGCCTCAATGTTGAAATATTTTTGAGTGTTGTTACTAATTTGTCTAATTTTAAGACGGCGATCGATCGCTATTAATATTCCATGAGGCTGAATCCAACCAGATAAATGAATTGGTTGAGAATAGTTCATCGTTCATCCATCAAAACCTCCACAAACGTGCATTAGCTAAATCTCGAATTAAAGGAAGTTTTTCTTGTAGATAATTGTGGACGAGATCGTTTTCTTCAAGAGAAAGCATTCTCTTTTTTGTCAGCGCTAGCAAAAGGTGTTTGACTAAGTTCAGATCGTCTAACTCTAAAACAATTTGAGTCTGAGTTTCATTAATAATATGCCAAAGTTGATGCAATAAAGAAGTTTCCACCTACAATTTCCTGAAATTTATGCTTAGATGAATACAATTTAGAGTAAATCGAAAAAAATAATTAAAAACTCTTTTCCAGTATGCAACACAGATCGAGCTATGAGAAACATAATTATAAGAAACTTTACTATTTTTAATAAATTTCACTTATGATGCCGAGCTACTCTCAATAGTACTTTTGTTCTCAAAAAACCAGCTCGATGGTTGAAAATTAATTAATTGTTGTTTTTTGTGACTAAATCGAACTGTGAAATTGTCAAGAAACCTTGATGATTTTTTTGCTCGCCTAAATTTTAGTTCGTGTTGGTTTTTTGGAAATTCCCCAAACAGACTTTGAAGCGATCGCTACTCATATCGTATCCTGTTGAATAGCCATGTTATTGCTAAGGGAAGGCGTGATGTGCAGAGGGCAGAGGGACGGCGGATCAACTTTTCGGAGAAACTGCCAGAAAATTCCGCCTTCAGAAGGAAATACGAAGAAAGAAGAAGATCTGGTCATTAATACTGATTAAACGGATTTGATATCAAATGCTTAAAATAAAAAGAAGGCAAGGTTTTCTTGCCTTCCCCAATTTTGAACAACTAACAGTAAACAATTAAAAGCAGAAAACTAATTTAATGCTTTGGTTGTGGCGCACGACCGTATAAATAGGTCAAATGCTTGAGGCGATCGCCAATTTCATGGGTGAGATCGTTACTATGATAACGCCACTGCCAATTACCTTCAGCTTGTCCTGGAGAATTCATTTTCGCTTCGCTACCCAAACCCAAAAGATCTTGTAAAGGTAGAATTGCTAAATCGCCCACCGAACTAAGGGCAAGTCGAATTAAACTCCAGTGAATTCCTTCAGGACAGACGCAACCCAAATAATCGACAACTTTTTCTCGGTCTTCGGGCGATCGAGAATCAAACCAACCAACCGTGGTATCATTATCGTGTGTACCCGTGTACACAACGCAATTGCGCCGCGCATAATTGAAAGGAAGAAAGGCATTAGCGCGATCGGAATCAAAGGCAAACTGCAAAATTTTCATGCCTGGAAAATTAAATTTATCTCGCAAAGCTTCAACATCTGGCGTAATTACGCCCAAGTCTTCTGCGACGATGGGTAGCTTGCCCAATTTTTGATTGAGAAGCTCAAAAAATGCCTCTCCAGGCGCTTTAATCCACTTTCCATTCATAGCAGTCTTTTCCCCTTGAGAAACTGCCCAAAAAGCCTCAAATCCACGAAAATGATCGATGCGAATTAAATCGACTTGTTCTAGCATTGCTTTAACTCGTTCGATCCACCATTTAAATTCGGTTGCCTTTAAGGTTTCCCAATCGTAAACGGGATTGCCCCAAAGTTGACCGGTATCGCTAAAATAATCTGGTGGTACGCCAGCCATTAAAGCTGCTTCTCCAGTTTTCTTATCTAGTTGAAAAATCTCTGGATGCGACCAAACATCGGCACTATCGTGGGCTACGTAAATGGGAATATCGCCAAATATTTGAATTCCTTTTTTGTTGGCGTATGTTTTAAGACTCGTCCACTGGGAAAAAAATTCAAACTGCAAAAATTTGTGGAAGAAAATTTCATCTTTGAGACTTTCCTTCAAGGCGGCGATCGCAACTGAATCTCGCTTGGCGACTTTTTCCTCCCATTGATTCCAGCTAGCGCCGTTAAAGGATTCTTTTAGCGCCATAAATAAAACATAGTCATCCAACCATTCGGCATGTTGCTGGCAAAATTCTGCAAACTTCTGTTGCTGTTTTGCCGAACTATTCGTTTTAAAATTGTCGCTAGCTGTCTTTAGTAGTGGGATTTTTGTTTTTACTACCAGATCGTAATTTACTTTGCGATCGGGATACTCTGGCAAAGAAGCCAAGTCGTCTTTAGAGAGTAATTCCTCTTTTTGTAATTGTTCTAAGCTAATCAGCAATGGGTTTCCCGCTAAAGCAGAGTAGCACAAATAGGGGGAGTTTCCAAATCCTGTCGGGCCTAGTGGTAAAACTTGCCAAATCTGCTGAAAACTTCCAGCCAAAAAATCAACAAAATCATATGCCTCTTGTCCTAAATCACCAATGCCAAATTTACCAGGCAGAGAGGTGGGATGAAGCAATACGCCGCTAGCTCTCATAAAAATTTTTTCCGCTCGTTGCCAATTTTAATTAATTTTGAACACAGAATGATAACTTTATTCTAATTATTTTAAATAAGTTAATTGAAGCACAGAAGCGTTAAGTAGAAAGAATTCAAGAATATTTTAAGATTAGCTTCAAGATCTATTTGTCTAAAGTGCGCTTATGATTTTGTTGCTGACTCAAATTCAATCAAAAATCGATCGTGGAACAGCAATCATTTGTGCAAGAAATTAAACGTCAACAAGTAGCAAACAATTGGCAAAAACAGATTTCTAGAAATTGGGAGACAAAACCAAAAGAACATAAAAGTAGTTCAAATTACAGTCATGCAGATAATGTTAATATTGATGTAATTTCCTCATTGTTAAAAATTGATTTAACTCATCGCTCTCAGCCTAAAACTTTTTTAAAAACACCTTTAATTAAAGAATTATCTCAATTAAAAGAGTACGATGTAGCCGTACTTGGAATTCCTTATACGTCTTGGTCTAGTCGGAAAAGTAAAATAAATTTTGGCCCTCAAGGAATTCGGCGAGTTTCTGCTTCTTATCAAAGTAGTTATGAAGAAATAAATGCAAAATTACAGCAGAAAATTTCTCTTTGTGATGTAGGAAATATCAATTTTTTTATTGAAGAGGAAGAAAAGTCTTTCAATCGTATTAGTCAAGAAGTTGCATCGGTCGTTGATACTGGTATTTTTCCAATTTTTTTGGGAGGCGATCGCTCGATTAGTTCTCCGATTATTAAAGGTATTAGTAGTAGTTTAAGCGAGCAAAAAATTGGAGTCATACATTTCGATCGCTCAGCGTGGTTGGATTCGCGCGATCGCTCGAGTAATTCAAACGAACAAAAATATAATAATTGTTTTTTAAATCATCAACTAACTAATGTTTCGTCAAAAAATATCGTCCAAATAGGAGTTAGCGATCCAACGGGATCGGAAAAAACTTTTTCATCCACTCTAAAAACAGACAACCATATTTTAACCGTTAGAGAGATTGCTAAGATCGGATTTGATGCTGCTGTCGATTTTGCACTAAAACGCGCCTTAGATAATACCGATCGCGTTTATATAAGTTTTGATATTAGTTGTATCGATAGCGAATATTCAGAATCTGGTTGTCTCCTGCCTCGCGAGGCGATCTACCTACTCAGTAAAATTGTTAAGGGTGCAAATATCTGTGGGTTGGGTGTCGTAGGAGTATCCCCACCCAATGAGATTGGTAATATTGAAGCAATGATGGCAACCCGTATTATTTGCAACGCGATCGCCAATCTTGCTGATTCCGAACAATTACCAAAAAGATAGGGATTAGGGGATAGGGAATAGGTGTTAGGGGTTAAGTAATGAGTAATAAGTAATGAGTAATGAGTAATGAGTAATAAGTAATGAGTAATAAGTAATGAGTAATGAGTAATGAGTAATAAGTAATGAGTAATGAGTAATGAGTAATAAGTAATGAGTAATGAGTAATGAGTAATGAGTAATGAGTAATGAGTAATGAGTAATGAGTAATAAGTAATGAGTAATAAGTAATAAATAATAAATAATAAGTAATTAAACTTTATTATCCCAATGTCTGACGCAGGGTGCGAGGGTGATTAGTTCTTCAATATTAGTTTGAATGGTTTTGCAGATGTTATCTAGAGGGAGATCGTTGGGATCGCATCCAAAGGGATTTTCTATTTCAATGCCGATCGCTTCGATACCAAAGACGGTAAAACCAATTATACCGACGATGGGAGCCGTCCACCATTCTAAATCTTTAACGACTTGAAAAGGTAATGTCAAACAGTATATTAATAGTAATTGTTTGAGATGGATGGAATATGCAAGAGGAATTGGCGTTTTTAAAATTCGTTCGCAACCGCCAAAAGAATCAACCATGCTATCTAGTAATTTAAACATATTACTTAGTTGATAACTATTAACGCGATCGCGATCGTGTTGTTTTTGTAGATAATCGCCAATCCAAAAAGAAATTTCTAAGGGTCGATTGCTACTTGTTTGTAATTTTTCCAGCCATGGTTTTGGTATAAAAGAAATTAATTCACTATTGGCAGATTGCGATCGCAAATGTAATTTTGTAGTAATTGCAAAAGCAACTAGTAAACGTAAAGCTTTAATTTTATCTTGACGATCTTTAGCTTCTTCTTCTGCGATCGTAATCCAAATAGTACGAGAAAGATTGCGAATATTATTAACTAAAGTTCCCCATAGTTTACGACCTTCCCAATATCGCTCGTAAGCAGTATTAGTCCGAAATACTAATAACAAACCTAAAACAATACTAGGAACAACGCTACTTAAAATTGGTAAAGCGACAGCAAAATTAAAATAGTGAAGTAAGGAAATTAAAAAACCGAATATTCCACAAAAAAGAACTCTGGGAAAAATGACAGGAATTACAGAACCACGCCATTTAAAAACAACTTTAAACCATCTATATCGTTTGTCTCGATCGCTATTTTT
This sequence comes from Xenococcaceae cyanobacterium, assembly GCA_051657945.1. Lineage (GTDB taxonomy): Bacteria > Cyanobacteriota > Cyanobacteriia > Cyanobacteriales > Xenococcaceae > CAZJTL01. The sequence goes on from JBOFLQ010000109.1 coordinate 17,009, forward strand.
AATGCGCTCGCTCATATTTGTTTAAATAATATTAATTAAAAATTTACTATGAACCACCAACAATGAATAAAAATTAATTATCTGGTTAAAATGGTAATTGTTGCATAATTAACAGACTTTTTCTAGCGATGTATTGTATTTTGTTCGATCGTTAAATAAGAAACTGGTAAAAAATACTCATTAAAAAATTAATCATTCCAATGCTAATGAAAAAAACTGAATACAATCAAATCTGTGCCTTTACCTTTTAGTACTATAACAATAGTAGACTTTAGGAGAACTGCCGAAATAAAAAGTAATTTACGACAATGTTATCAAAAATTTTGTCAAAAATATGGCAATATGTTTAAAAATAAATTATGAAAAATCAAATATATTAATTCATATATTTCGATAGCAAACAAGTTTATTGTAAGCCATAAAAATAATTATTTTTTCAAAATTTCTTTGATAATTTCAAATTTTTATTTTCAAATAAAATTATGACTTGGCAAAGAGGACAAAAACGTAAAAATAGTCAAAAGGTATTAGCTAAAATATTTAAAAATCTAACTTTCGATCGCTATCTTGCTCCGATTCAAACAAATATAATATAAAGCGATCGCCAAACATTAATAACAAAATATAGCTTCGGCACTGACTATTTTTTGTCAGGCGATCGAACGACATTTAAAAGTTTTGTAAAAAATTAATTTAAAACAAGAAAGATTAGATCGATACGAGAATAGACATTATGACTTCAATTAGAGATGCACGCCAATACGCTCCCGCTACAGAAAGAAATCGTCAATTTATTTTAGACATACTTTTGCGTGTTTTGCCCGAAGAAGGTGATATTTTAGAAATAGCAAGTGGTACTGGTGAACATGCTGTCTTTTTTGCACCGCATTTTAAACCGCGTCTATGGATTCCCTCCGATCCAAATCCAGAAGCGATCGCTAGTATTCAATCTTGGCGCGAACATGCAGCGATCGATAACCTGCATTCACCCATAGAAATTGACGTACGGCGATTGCAATGGCATTTGCCAAACAATTCGACTGTAAGCGCGATCGTCTGTATTAATATGATTCATATCGCACCTTGGTCGGCTTGTGTGGGATTGATTACAGGCGCTAGTAATTTACTTCCCTCTAGAGGTATTCTGTATCTGTATGGCCCTTACAAGCGCGGCGGCGAACATACCGCACCCAGTAATCTTGCCTTCGATCGCTCCTTGCGCGATCGCAATCCTGAATGGGGAGTACGCGATTTAGAGCAGGTAGTGAGTGTTGCTAGCGATCTTGGTTGGCATTTGTCTGAAGTAGTTGAGATGCCAGCTAACAACCTGTCAGTAGTGTTTAAAAAGTCTTAAAACGATAATTATTTCAATCGCAACCTAGTCTTAGAATTTTCAAACTTTACGTATTGAACTATTGAAGCATTTTCTTAGCGCGATCGATAATTTTTTGACGCTCGACCATATTAGCTAATTCCGAAACCGAATAAGTGCCTTCAAATGCCTCGAGCGAAGCTCTCGAAAGGGCTAGATCGTAAGCATCTTCGATAATTTCTTCAACCTCACGCTCGTCCAGATAATATCCCGATGACTTTCGCCTTTGATTTGTTCTCATTATCTGAGTTTGAGCATTAAAAATAGATACTTCCCAAGACTTAGTAGTTCTTTTTTCAGCTTCTTGTTTGATGAGATGAAGTAGTAGGATTACGCAATAACTATAAATTTTATCAGCGATCGCTTTTTTGCCCATCTCTTCCATTTCTTCTACTAACAAAAACGCTTCTTCATAGTTTTTGGATGCCAATAATTGCTTTAAATCTAGTATTTCTTCCATTTACATTTCTCCTGTCAATTGCTTATTTTACGGAGTTTTAGTTCAGTTTAAAATTTAGTCGATCGAAACCCTAACTTTTACCTCCCCTACAACTCTTCGTATTTTATTTTATTAAATTAATCTATTCAGATAAAATAAATCGATCTAATCTAAAAGAATTAGTAAAAACGCCAGTAAATCTTTTTGAATAAGATTTACTGGCGTTGTTTTAAAACTATAATTAAAGACGTTTCGACGAAACGTCTCTACATTTATTTCCAATTTTTTTTAAGGCAAAAAACGATCGAGCGCCGATTTCAATTCTTCAATTTCTTCTTGAATGTTTCCCTCTTTAGCAGCACGACCGATACATTCGCTAAGATGCTCGTCGAGAATAATTCTAGAAACGCGATCGAGCGCACCTCTAACAGCCGCAATTTGAATTAATACTTCCGGACAAGAACGACTTTCAGAAACCATCGTTTTAATTCCACGAATATGTCCTTCAATTCGAGAAAGACGATTGATTATTTTCTGCAAAGATTCTTCGCTATGGACGTGAGTGTGAGCCTCTTTTTCAACCGTTTGTTTGTGAGTGTGAAGATGTTTACCATTTGGATGGTTCATGTTTGGTTATTTGATGCGATCGCAGAATAAAAATTATAAAAAGGTAAAAGGTTAAAGCAAATAAAAACAAGAGTTTCTCTTACTACTTCAACCTAGTTCGAGGAGAAAAAAATTATTTTCCCTTTCTCCTCCTACCTTATTTTCAATTACTCTTCATCATCCCAATCATTGACATCATCATCTAAAGAATCTTCGTCATCTGAACCGCTAAAAAATTCATCTTCATCTTCTGCCAAAACCTCAACACCCAGTTCTTCTTCCTCGACTAAACCAGGATTGCTACTAGTGTTGGCGTATTCTCTGGCAAGGCGATCGTCTAAAACGACATCTTCATCTTCGTTTAAATCCGTATAAGGACGACGAGGATAAATTTCTTCGCTTTCGATCGCCTCTTCTCGCAGACGCATGCCTTCGTAAGGATCGGTTGCATAACCATAGGTAGAAGCACCTCTGCCAAAGCCATCTCTCAAATTAGCATCCATTTCAGCGCGGCTGTTAGCAAGCTCTTCAGGCGTATGGAAACCAGTTCCTGCTGGAATCAAACGACCGATGATTACGTTTTCTTTCAAACCTCTGAGCCAATCTGATTTACCTTCGATCGCCGCTTCAGTGAGAACCCGAGTAGTTTCTTGGAAACTCGCCGCACTGATAAAGCTATCAGTATTCAAAGACGCTTTAGTAATACCCAGCAATACTGGGGTATACTGTGCGGGCGCGCCTCCAGTGATGGACATCGCTTCGTTAACCTGTTCGATTTGACGCAATTCGACTAACTCGCCAGGAAGCATTGTCGTATCACCACCATCATCAACTCTGACTTTAGCAGTCATCTGACGCACGATTACTTCAATGTGCTTGTCAGAAATATCGATTCCTTGACTCTGATAAACCGACTGTACCTGCTCGACTAAGAAGATTTGCGCTTTTTGCAGACCAATTAACGATGCTTCGTAAACTCCTTTTTCGTGGAGATAATAGTTAAAGAAGACCTCAATAATTTCGTGAGGGTTGGCTGGTCCGTCGGTTAGAGGATCGGCTGGGGCAACTTTTTGACCGTCAGACACCATCACGTTTTGTCCGGGTCCGATCGGATAATCGCTGACTACGCCGTCTGCTTCGATCAGCTTAACATCTACAGATTCGCCTTCTTCGTAAACTACTTGACAAACGCCAGGTCTGCGACTGAGAACGCAAGCTTCTTTTGGTTTGCGAGCTTCGAGCAATTCTTCAATTCGAGGTAAACCCTGAATGATATCTCCCGTCTTGGCGCGTTCGAAAACCAACAAGACAAGGTTATCTCCCCGCTGTACCAAGTCGCCATCGCTAATATGCATAATTGCCCCAGCAGAAACTCGATAAGGACGAGCCGATCGCAAGGTGATTGATTCTTTCGATACTTTAGCTACTTGTCCCGATTCAGCCAAGATCGTTCCAGGCGCAATTTCTGTACCTGCAACAAGTAGCTCACCTGGTTTGCATTTAGCATCTTTGGCTGGAATTTCAACCAAATCCGCTTCTCGAACGATGAGAACGCGACGAATTGCTTCTGTTCCTTCGCGAATACCGCGAACCTCTCCTGGTTCTTTACAATGAATTTCGGTACGAGCAATAACTGCGCCTTTGGGAATTTCTTGCCCATCTTCTACCAAAACTTTTGTTTGAATATTACCGCTGTAAGGATCGGCATCCGTGTCTCGACGCAAAACCAGTGATTCAAGAATTACCAATTGTAGGCGCTGGATGTTCGGATCGTTTTCGTCTGGCTTTAACTCGATATCAGCACTTAAATTAGCTGCAATTTGTGTATCTTCATTTTCGATATCGATTTCTAAAACTAGTTGCGTGCTTAACAAAGTAATACCATCTACAGATTTGACTCTTTCGCCATCTTTGTAGAAAAGTCTTTGCACCGAACGCAATTCGATTTGACGACCGTCTTCGTGGTTGATCGAAGCTTGTGAGGGAGCGGCTGGTTCGTTCGATACGTTATATTCCTGTACGGGACGCAACAACATCGCTCTTCCTTCGGTTGTTTCTTGGAATTCGACGTATCTGAGTTCGGAAACGGTAACGCCAGGAAGTACTTCGGTTCCAGGTTGGACTAACTGTTCGTGTAAGTTATCCAAAACTTTGTCGGTTAAGTGTATTTCACCTGGTTTGACGATGATTTCGCGCAAAATATCATTTTTTTGAACGACTTCCACAACGCCAGAAGATTGACAGAAGACTTCTTTGACTACTTCAGTGCCTGCTTCAACGTATTGACCGTCTTCAACCAACAGCAAAGAAATATCTTTGTTAACTTCGTGACTTTCTTCAGGAATCCAAAGAATAGTTCCACCCTGAGAAATTTCATAGCCTTGCTTGCGGCTGCCCTTGGAAATATCTATCCCGGCATATTTGATAATACCACCCGTATTAGTTTTGTAGCGATCGTCGATTAACTCGGCAATCACTTGGTGATTTTGTACTTTTGTACCTGGAGTAGTTTTAAGCAGGAAGCGCCGATCGTCAGCGGTATAGATTGCGTATTGCTCGCGACCTCCCGTGCTTTCGACGTGTACTTCCGCGCGATCGAGTAATACTGAGGCAGTAATAATTTCAATTTCTCTGCTGTTAGAAATCATACGAACGACACCGCCACTAGCAGAAACTAATTTAGTTTCTGCCAGAACAGTACCTACGTCTACTGCATCGCCGTTGTTGACGACAGGTTCTGCACCAGGAAGTAAATTATATACTTCTCCAGATAAAACCCACATCAATCCAGGTCTTTGGGCAATCCGCGTCGTATTGCCCTGACGATCGGTCTTTTCTTCGGGAATGAGGTTAGCAAATAACACTTCTCCTGCCAAGTCTGTTGCCACGTCTTTGACAGCTTTTTCGGTAGAACGCTGCACTTTAGCCAGTGCAACTTCTGCGATTAGTTCTCCTTTTTCTACCGTTGCGCCATCTGCGACGAACACTAGCGACCCAGATGTCAGAGAGTAACTAATCTCTCCTTTCTTCTTACCAGCATCAGCCGCAGTTAAAACTAAATCGCCAGGAGCGTCTACTTGTTCCCGTTCGTCGCCGTGACGGGTACGTACTCTACGAGTGGTCAGTCCTTTTTTGAACTTAACTACGCCTGCTTTTTCTGCTTTAACTTGGCGCGCTACTTCTCCAGTAAATACACCGCCAGTGTGGAAGGTACGCATGGTTAACTGCGTTCCAGGTTCGCCGATCGACTGGGCGGCGATAATACCAACTGCCTCACCCATATCCACCATGCTACCGTGTGCCAGCGACCAACCATAGCAGTGCTGACAAACAGAACGAGCTGCCTCGCAAGTTAGTGGCGATCGCACCATTACTTCTTCGACGCGAGCGCCAATTTCTAAAGATAAGTCGCCATCAATCACTTGATTGCGCTCGGCAACGACTTCTCCTGTTTTGGGATCGATCGCATCTTCAGCTAGTACTCGTCCGAACAGGCGATCGCTGAGGGGAATCAGGACGCGATCGCCATCCGTCATCGCTCGCAGTCTCAGACTGCGCTGTGTGCCGCAGTCGATTTCTCGAACGATGACATCTTGAGCTACGTCTACTAAGCGCCGAGTTAAGTAACCAGAGTCTGCCGTCCGCAGTGCTGTATCTACCAGTCCCTTTCTGGCACCATAAGATGAAATAATGTATTCAGTTACCGTCAAGCCTTCGCGGAAGTTGGTTTTAATTGGCAAGTCAATAATTTCCCCTTGAGGATCGGCCATCAAACCGCGCATACCTACTAGCTGCCGTACCTGAGATAAGTTCCCCCGCGCGCCGCTAAATGCCATCATGTAAACGGAGTTAAGCGGGTCTGTTTCCTGAAAATTTCGCACTACTTCGTCTTTGAGTGCTTCTGAGGTACTGTTCCAAGTGTCGATTACTTTTTGAAAGCGTTCGACTTCAGTGATTTCACCGCGAGCGTAACGTTCTTCGGTTTTGCTAATTTCTGCTTCTGCGGCATCGAGCATTTGACGCTTGATCGGCGGTACTTGCAAGTCGTCAACGCTGATCGAAACTCCCGCTCTGGTAGCAAAGCGAAAACCCAACTCTTTAAGTTTATCTGCCACTGTCGCACAGCGAGCGCTACCATAATCTGTATATGCCCAAGCAATTAATTTTTTGAGACGACTTTTATCAACAATTCGGTTGTAAAATTTCATTTTTTCTTGCCGATTTCTTAGATAAGTAATTGGGAAGTTCGGAGTTAACAATAACGCTCTCCGAACTGTATTCCTCTAGCCCCTAGTTTCAAACTTCTAGCGCTTCTTGAATGGCTTGGTTGTATATGATTCTGCCAGCCGTAGTGCGAATGTACTGAGAAATATATTCGCCGTTAGCGGTTTCTTTTACTAATCTTTCGCGATATTTTTTGAGGACATTACCATCGCTGAGAGTTTGCTGCTCTACCACTTCATTGTCTGGCTTAGCCGTTTCCACCTCACCTTCATAGCGAACCCAAATGTAAGCATGAAGCTCTATCAATCCTCGATCGTAAGCTTTAAAAGCATCTTCTAAACCTGAAAAGTAACGACCTTCTCCTTTTTTAGCATTGGGATTTTCAGCAGTTAGATAGTAACAACCCAAAACCATATCCTGTGACGGAGCGACGATCGGGCGACCTGTTGCTGGCGAGAGAATATTGTGACAGGCCAACATTAACAATCTTGCTTCCGATTGTGCCTCTAGGGAGAGAGGTACGTGAACTGCCATTTGGTCGCCGTCAAAGTCGGCGTTAAAAGCAGGACAAACCAGAGGATGTAACTGAATCGCTCTTCCTTCTACCAAAATTGGCTCGAATGCTTGAATGCCGAGACGGTGAAGCGTCGGCGCGCGGTTGAGCATGACTGGGTGTCCGGTAATTACTTCTTTGAGTACGTCCCAAACAGTGGGATCTCCTCTTTGAATTAACTTTTTAGCGGCTTTGATATTGTTGACCATGCCGCTGTGAATCAGACGGTGAATGACAAAGGGTTGAAACAGCTCGATCGCCATTTCTCTGGGCAAACCACACTGATAAATTTGTAATTTCGGTCCGACGACAATTACCGAACGTCCTGAATAGTCAACCCGTTTACCCAAAAGATTTTGACGGAAACGACCTTGTTTTCCTTCAATAATATCCGACAAAGATTTTAAGGGTCGGTTGTTTGCACCTACTACCGTACGTCCGCGACGACCGTTATCGATGAGAGCGTCTACAGCTTCTTGCAACATCCGTTTTTCATTGCGGACGATGATTTCGGGAGCGAGAATTTCTTGCAATCTCGCCAAACGGTTATTGCGGTTGATAACGCGACGGTAGAGGTCGTTTAAGTCGGAAGTGGCAAAGCGTCCGCCGTCGAGTTGTACCATCGGACGCAGATCGGGAGGAATAACGGGAATTACCGCTAGTACCATCCACTCTGGACGAGCGCTGGTAGCAACAAAGTTATCAATTACCCGCAAACGTTTGATCAGCTTGGCTCTTTTCTGCCCTTTAGCATTGATAATTTCTTCTCTGAGTCTTTCTGCTTCGCTTTCTAACTCGACTTCTTCTAACAGTCGTTGAATTGCTTCAGCACCAATTCCTACTTCAACGCCAATTAATTGGGAATCTTCGCTGTAAAGCTGCTCTTCAATTTCAATCCACTGATCTTCAGTTAGCAGTTGTTTGTAAGTGAGATTTTCTGCGTTACCTTTATCGAGAACGACGTAAGCATTAAAATAGACGATTTGCTCTACATCTCTGAGGGGCATATCCAGGATGATCGCGATATAGCTGGGAATTCCCTTGAGATACCAAACATGGGTGACTGGAGCCGCTAATTTAATGTACCCCATGCGGTGACGACGAACGCGCGACTCGGTAACTTCTACTCCGCAACGCTCGCAGACAATGCCACGATGGCGAACTCTTTTGTATTTACCACAATGGCATTCCCAATCTTTCGCAGGCCCAAAGATGCGTTCGCAAAACAACCCATCCATTTCGGGTTTGAGGGTTCTGTAGTTAATTGTTTCTGGCTTGGTTACTTCGCCAACTAACTGACCGTTGGGCAGAGTCCGCTCGCCCCAGGCGCGAATTCGGTCTGGGGAAGCAATACCGATTTTAACGTAGTCAAACCGCTGCTCTAACTGATTTCTCATATCTGGTGATTGGTAAAAAGATAATTGATAATTGGTAGTCGATAGTTACTTTGGTACTCCCAGCACCTATTACCTACTACCAACTACCATCCGAAATTTAGCTTTCTTTTTCTTGCAAGTCTTCTCTGGTCAGAGATTCGTAGGTAGGACGATTGGGAGCGCGGCGAGCGCTGTCAGCCATCAAATCTACTTCGGGATCGCGGCTAGTGCCATCTTCAAGCGTTTCTACTTTATGAACGGCAATATCGAGACCTAACGATTGCAACTCTCGCATCAATACTTTGAAAGATTCGGGAGTGCCGGGACGTGGAATTGGCTTTCCTTTGACGATCGCGTTGAGTGCTTCGTTGCGTCCCTGCATATCATCAGATTTAACTGTCAGTAGCTCTTGCAATGTGTAAGCCGCGCCGTATGCTTCCAGCGCCCATACTTCCATCTCTCCAAAACGTTGACCGCCTTGTTGTGCTTTTCCACCCAGAGGTTGCTGGGTAACCAGAGAGTAAGGACCAGTCGAACGAGCGTGGATTTTGTCGTCTACTAAGTGAACCAGCTTGAGCATATAAGCTTTACCGACGGTGATGGGGCGATCGAAAGGTTCGCCAGTACGTCCGTCAAAAAGCTGAATTTTCCCTGGGTTTTTGCTGTCGTAACACCAACTTCTTCCTGCTTTACGCGAGGCTTCGTTTAATTTGCCGTGTACTGTTTCGCGAGAAGATTCTTGTCCGTACATTTCGTCGAAGGGAGTCACCTTAAAGCGCACGCCCAAGTTTTCTCCAGCCCATCCCAACAAGCATTCAAACACTTGTCCGACGTTCATCCGCGAAGGTACGCCGAGGGGGTTTAGAACGATATCTACAGGTCGGCCGTCGGGTAAGTAAGGCATATCTTCGAGGGGCAAAATTCGCGAGATAATTCCTTTATTACCGTGTCTTCCTGCCATTTTGTCGCCGACTTGGATTTTGCGCTTTTGGGCGACGTATACTCTGACTACCATATTGGCACCAGGAGGTAATTCGTCTCCTTGTTCTCTGGTGAAGACGCGTACGTCAACTACCCGTCCTTTTTCGCCGTTAGGAACGCGCAAGGAATTATCTCTTACATCCCTGGCTTTTTCACCAAAAATCGCCCGCAGTAATTTCTCTTCTGGCGGCTGGTCGGATTCGCCTTTGGGGGTAACTTTACCTACCAAAATATCTCCCGATTCCACCCAAGCACCAATGTGAATAATGCCGCGTTCGTCCAGATTTCTGAGCGCATCTTCGCTGACGTTGGGAATTTCGCGAGTAATTTCTTCTGGCCCGAGTTTGGTTTGACGTGCTTCAATTTCAAATTTTTCGACGTGAATACTGGTGTAAATATCCTCACAAACCAAACGCTCGCTAATAAGAATTGCGTCTTCGTAGTTGTACCCTTCCCATGGCATGTAAACGGCTAAAATGTTCTGCCCTAGCGCTAGTTCTCCACCTTCGGTTGATGAACCGTCTGCTAATACTTGTCCTGGAACTACATCTTCGCCAACATATACTAGCGGACGCTGATTCAAACAAGTATCTTGGTTGGAACGTTGGTACTTTTGCAGCTTGTATTCGAGTTCGGTGCCTTCGGGTTGTCCTGGTTTGCCTTCTTCTGAAGGAGGACTGGTAACTCTGACTTTTACTAAATTAGCGTCAACAAAAGTGACTACGCCATAGGTGCGGGAAACCACGACCATCCCCGAATCTCTGGCTGCTTGAGCTTCCAAACCAGTACCTACCAGGGGACGCTCTGGACGCAAAAGAGGTACTGCTTGACGTTGCATGTTCGAACCCATCAGGGCGCGGTTGGCATCGTCGTGTTCGAGGAAGGGAATTAAGGAAGTGGCAACCGAGACGATCTGCAAGGGAGAAACAGCCGCATAGTCTACCTGTTCTGGCGAGGTTGTCGTAAATTCCTGACGATAGCGTACTGGTACGCTAGTGCCAAGAATGTGACCTTCTTCGTCGGTAGCAACGTCTCCAGGGGCAACTCTGAGGTCATCTTCTTCACCAGCGGTGAGATAGATAACTCCCAAGTCGCGAAGCACTCGTCCGTTTTCTACTTTGTAGTAGGGAGTTTCGATAAAACCATACTCGTTAACTCGTGCATAGGTAGCCAAAGAGCCGATCAATCCTGCGTTGGGGCCTTCTGGCGTTTCGACGGGACAGATACGACCGTAGTGAGAGGGGTGAATGTCACGTACGGCAAAGCCCGCTCTTTCTCTGGTCAAACCGCCGGGACCGAGGGCAGAAAGACGGCGTTTGTGGGTTAGTTCCGCTAACGGGTTGGTTTGATCCATGAACTGTGACAGTTGCGAAGAACCAAAAAATTCTTTGATTGCTGCAACTAGTGGTTTGGGGTTGACCAATGCTGCAGGGGTAAGCGTATCGGCTTCGCTGACTGTCATCCGTTCGCGAATAATTCTTTCCAAGCGATTTAAGCCAACTCTGACTTGGTTTTGCAGCAGTTCGCCGACAGAACGAACGCGTCGGTTGCCGAGGTGATCGATGTCGTCTGTGTTGCCAGTGTCGAATTCGAGGTTAACTAAGTAATCGACTGCCGCCATAATGTCGGTGGGAGTCAACACTCTGGTAGTTTCGGCAACGTTGAGCCGCAGTTTTTTGTTGAGTTTATAACGACCGACTCGTCCCAAGTCGTAACGCTTGGCATCAAAAAAGCGAGATTCTAGCAGTTGTTGTCCGCCGTTGACTGTAGGCGGTTCGCCCGGTCGCAGCTTGCGGTAAAGTTCTAAGAGGGCTTCTTCTTCGCTGGGGTTGCCTTCTTTATCGAGGGTTTTTTGATAAAAGTCGGGATGGCGCAAACCATCAAAAATTTCGTTATCTGATAGTCCGATCGCTTTGAGCAATACCTGCGCCGATAGTTTGCGAGTTTTATCGATCCGCACCCAAACCAAGCCGTTTTTATCGGTTTCAAATTTTAACCAAGCGCCTCGGTTGGGAATCAAAGAGGCTGAATAGGTTCGTCTTCCGTTTTTATCGGTTTCTGCTTTGTAGTAAACTCCAGGAGAGCGGACGATTTGGTTGACGATGACTCGTTCTGCACCGTTAATGATAAAAGTACCGCGATCGGTCATTAAAGGAAGGTCGCCGATGAATACTTCCATTTCTTTGATTTCGCCTGTTTCTTTATCGATCAGGCGAGTGGGAACGTACATTTGTACGTTATAGGTACTGTCCCGACGTTTTGCTTCATCAACGCTGTACTTGGGCTCTTTTAAGCGATAATTTTCTCCAATAAAGTGCAGCTCGAACTTGCCTGTATAATCGGTAATTGGCGAAAAACTGTTGAGTTCTTCAATTAATCCTTCTTCGAGAAACCAGCGAAAGCTGGAACGCTGAATTTCAATTAAGTCGGGTAAAAGATTGGTAATTAGGTTAGTCATCGGCTCCAGAATTCTCCCTTTGACATTTTAGGGCTGTACTTTTGGGATAAGTATTTGAAAAACAATATCGATGAGTTATTTTTGCTTCTTCAAAAAAAAATTTACCAATGCCCTAGCGGGGCTTTGGTCAGCGAATTTTATAGTTAAAATTGTTATACTCCGTCACTTTTGTCGATTCGAGCTGTATTTCTAAAAATCTGCGATCGATGAATGCTGGTTTTAAGAATTGCTAAATTCAGAGCCGCTGCTTGTAGTTGATGCTAGATTTCTTAAATACAAAGTTTAAATATTGGTCTGGGGTCAGAGAGACCCTGCCACGGCGCTCTGTATAACGAGGAAACCTCGTTATCCGCGCCTCGTAAAACGACAGGGCGGTGACTTCTGACTTCGTGAGTGACAAGTTAAGCATTTTACTTTTACAATAACCTTTCATTGAATTGGTTTGCCAAACTGTTGTCTTTTCACATAACGGCTGTAATTTTGTCAAACACGTTAAACGCTCGCTGCAACCTCTGATTTCTCTTCTAGCGAGATTCCGAAAAGTTGGCAAGCATTTTCTGTTGTCTGTTCGGCTAATTTTTCGAGCGAAACTTGGCGCAATGAGGCTAAATATTCGGCGACATAACGAACGTAGGCTGGCTCGTTGGTTTTACCCCGCTTGGGAACGGGAGCCAAAAACGGACAGTCCGTTTCAATTAACAAGCGATCGCTAGGCACGATCGCGGCAGAGTCTTTAATGATAGCAGCATTTTTAAAGGTAACTACACCACTAAAGCTTATATAAAATCCTAAATCTAAAAAATCTTTTGTTTCTGCTGGAGTACCTCCCCAACAATGCATCACGGCTTTAACTGCTCCCCTTGCTTGACAAAAATTTGTCACAATTTCCTTGAGACTCGAAGCTGCGTCGCGACAGTGGATAATTACTGGTTTATCCAAGCGACGGGCAATTTCTAATTGAGCTTCAAACACTAATTGTTGCTGTTTCTCGTTATCAGCTTTATAAAAATCCAATCCTGTTTCGCCGATCGCTACAACTCGACTATCGGACTTGGCTAGCTCGATAATCTTTTCAAAGCTATTTGGTTGCCACTTGTTGGCATCTAACGGATGAAGTCCCACTGCCAATGAGAGTTCTGGAAAGCAGTCGGCAATTGCTTGCATGCCTCCAAATTCTTCTGGCTCAACGCAGGAATGCACTAAATGTACTACTCCAGCTTCGCGCCAGCGACTCCTTAAAGCGTTTAAATTCCCCTGAAAAACGTCGAAGTTGATATGAACGTGAGTATCTATTAACTGCATTTGAACCGCTTGTTTTTAGTTCGCCAAATTACTGGCTTTACCTGCGCTCTAAGTTATAACTCGCGTCGCGATCGGGCTGAATTCAGTTGAATTTAATAATTATGTCTCGATCGTTTGTTTAATTGTCAACTTGGAATTAAGTAAAAATCAAGAAGCTGCTGCAACTCGCTGAAGTGCTTTTGCCAAACGGGCTTTTTTTCTAGCACCGTTGTTGCGATGTAAAACTTTTCGTTTGACTGCTTTGTCGATTTTGCTGTAAGCCACTGACATTAGAGTTTGTGCGGCTTCTTGGTTCTCTGAAGTCGGTTCGGCGGCATAGGCATCTACAGCACTCAGATATTTTTTCATCAGAGTTTTTACTGCTGACTTGTATGCTTTATTTCGCAGTCGATTGCGCTCGGATATTTGAATGCGTTTAATCGCAGACTTTGTATTAGCCACAGTTTTCTTAAGAAAAAGTTAATTTATTGAATATGGATATACATTCAGAAAATAAATGCTAACAAACTAAAATAAAAAAGTCAACCAAAAAATGATTTTTCTCGAAGCTCACTTAACTAGCTTAGATTTTAGCTAGTATTTGTATGTGTTCCCAATTGCACGATTCTCTGTAAAATCCAGGTTAATCTAGGTATAGTGAGTGTAGTAGAAGTGTAGCTGCGTTCGCACTTTATAGCGGCAGCTTGCTTGTAGCGAGGGAACTCACACTACTAGAAGAAGCTATTAATGGGCATTCTGACTCGATGCTGCGAATCATAACTCAGCTTGCGGAGGCACAATCCGAACTGCGGCGAATTGGCGAACGAACGTCTGGCGATGATATCGGGCCGATTGAAGCAACAGTTAGGAATATCCTCACAACGGTAAAAAAAGAAGGCGATCGCGCTCTCTTGGATTACACTCAAAAGTTCGATCGACAAAATCTTAAAATAGAACAATTGCGGGTAAGTGGTTCCGAACTCGATGCTGCTTACCAGCAAATTTCTAACGATTTGCTCCATGCCATTCAACTGGCAAAGCAAAAAATTGAAGCATTTCATCGGCAAAGAATTCCTCAATCTTGGGTTCACTTTGGCGAAGATGAAATCGTTTTGGGAAAAAAATATACGCCAGTCGATCGAGCTGGTTTATACGTGCCTGGAGGACGCGCGTCTTATCCAAGTACGGTATTGATGAATGCTATTCCTGCGAAAGTTGCCAACGTACCTCGTATTGTCATGGTAACGCCGCCTGGAGCGGACTCGAAGATCGAACCAGCCGTGTTGGTGGCAGCTCAAGAAGCAGGAGTGGACGAAATTTATCGGATTGGTGGAGCGCAAGCTGTTGCCGCTCTTGCTTATGGTACGGAAACTATTCCCAAAGTAGATCTAATTACTGGCCCTGGCAACATTTATGTTACCCTTGCCAAAAAAATGGTTTACGGTACTGTAGGCATTGACTCACTAGCTGGGCCTTCAGAAGTTCTGGTTATTGCCGATAGCAGCGCTAATCCTGTCTACGTTGCTGCCGATTTGTTAGCTCAAGCAGAACACGATCCGATGGCGGCTGCGATTTTGCTAACTACTGATAGCGTCTTGGCACAAAAAGTACAATACCAAGTTCAAAAGCAACTAGAAAACCATCCGCGAAAAATCTTAACTGAAAAAGCGATCGCGCATTACGGTTTAATTGTCGTGGTCGAAGATCTCGAAGTTGCTGCGGAACTTTCTAATTTATTTGCTCCAGAGCATTTAGAGTTAGAAATAGCCGAACCGTGGGATTTATTACCCCAAATACGTCATGCTGGAGCTATCTTTTTGGGTAATTCAACTCCAGAAGCAGTAGGAGATTATTTGGCAGGGCCAAATCATACCCTTCCAACCTCGGGTGCAGCGCGTTACTCTTCTGCTTTGGGAACGGAAACTTTTATGAAACATTCTAGTTTGATTCAGTATTCACCAGTGGCGTTGAAAAAAATGTCGAGTACCATTCAAATTTTGGCTGGTGCTGAAGGATTGCCTTCTCATGCAGATTCAGTGAGGTTGAGAACGCAAGGCGATTCCCTTGGGGGATAGTTTCGCTTCGCGATCGGGAGAAAACTCATAAAAGATAGAATTAAGTGCCGATTTAAATTTTCGTTTTTGAGAAACAGATTACGCAAAAAGTCGGCTTGAGATTAAAAATGTAAGTAAACGGCGCATGGGAAGGGGTAAATTGTAGTGTTAAAGATAATTGTCGTGGCTCTCGACGGTTCTCAAATGTCTGACAGAATACTCGAAGCTTTAACTTGGCTGGAAATTAAGGCTGAAACGAGAATTATTCTGACTCACGTTTTTCCTCCTTCCAACCCCGATAACGATTCGGCAGTAGATCGCCCCCATCAGTCTCCAGAGTCAGTTTATCAACAGCTTGAGGAGCAGTTGGAAACATATAAAGACAAACTGCTCGGCAAAATTGAGATTGAAATTGTTAGCGGCGATCCTGCTGAAGAAATCATTCGTTTGGCAAATATACATCAAGCTGATTTACTGGCGATCGGCTGTCGCGGACTCAAGGGAGTCGAACGTATTATTGAAGATTCTGTTAGTTCTCAGGTAGTGATGGATGCTCCCTGTTCGGTTCTTGTCGTGAAATAATAGCTACTAGCTTTTAGCGCTCAGCTATCAGCTATTGGTTATTAGCAAGCAATTATGAATATAATTATTTTCACGGACTTGGATGGAACTCTTCTTAATGGGGAAGATTACGATTACAAGCCCGCTCTTGGGGCGATCGAGGAGTTGCAAAAACTTGGCATTCCTATTATTCCCGTTACAAGCAAAACTCGTCAGGAAGTTGAGTTTTTGCGCCAAGAGATTGGTTTAGACGGCCCTTTTGTTGTTGAAAATGGCAGCGGTATCTTTATTCCTAGCGATGAAAGCCGTTTTTTAGTTAGTGATGAATTGAGAAAAGAAAACTATTATCTCAAACTACTTGGCTGTACTTATCAAGAAGCTAGAGCGGGATTAGCTGCTCTGAGTCAAAGTTTGGGTGAAGAATTAAAGGGATTTGGCGATTTAAGCGAATTAGAAATTGCAGGGTTGACAGGACTACCACTAAAAGAGGTAAAATTAGCCAAGAGTAGAGAATTTACAGAACCGTTTGTAACATCTCGTAATTTCACGTTAGAAGAAGTAGAAAAAGCATCTCGACGTGTAGGTTTTAGAGTGTTAATCGGCGATCGCTTCTCTCATTTACTTGGCGAAGGTGCTGGCAAAGGCAAGGCGGTTTGCTGGTTGATGGCGAATTATATATCTCCAGCAAACACTGAAATAGCACCCAATTTAGATAAATATAAAAAATTCGTTGCATCGGAGCGAAAAGTATTGACGATTGGTTTGGGAAATAGCCCAAACGACTTAGAAATGTTGGAATCTGTAGATATTCCAATTGTTATTCCCGGTGGCAAAGGCGCGCATCCAGGCTTGGCATCTAAAGGGTGGCGAATAGCTCCTTATCCTGGTTCTGCTGGCTGGGCAAAAATTCTCATGCAATTAGTCAAAGAAGAGCTAGGTTATTAAGCTTACAGAAAAAATACTCAATTTGTTAGAGAATACGTAGTTAATTTCATTTTTTGATGCAATTAAGACAAAGGTGTGTTGCTTTTAACTAAGTATTCTCCCTAACGTTTTATCGGCAATTGAAAATTGAAATTAATTTAAACAAATTAATCAATTTGACTGATTGACTAATTTATAATTTGTTGGTAGTAAACAGAATCTAAAAAATAGATAAATAAACAAAGAAAAAACCTAGCAGATTATACATTAGCAAGGCTTGCAGAATAATTGTTGGCTTTTGTAAGTTATCTTATTTTTAACATTTGTAATTTAAATTACAAATATGTTTTGAGTTTGCAAAAAATATTTAAAAGTACTGAAGTCGATATCGACAAAATAGCAAGATTTAAAAAATGACGAACATGAACTCAGACTTGATGTCAAAACAATTATTATCATCGGTCGAAACTAAATTGGCAAAACCCACTAATGAAAAACTTCCAAGTTTCAAGGTGAATTTGCTAAACAGAGAGATTACTTGCATGACAGCAGAATCGATTATTGAAGCGATTAATAAAGCTTGTTATCAAGACGATCGCATTGTCATTGCTAATTACAACGTACATAGTTTCAATCTTTCCATGCAATTGCCATGGTTTTACGAGTTTCTTCAGGATGCGGAAATAGCCCATTGCGACGGTAGTGGTATTTTGAAAGGGTTGAGTTACATGGGATTAGATCTACCCATTGAGTATCGAGTTTCTTACACGTCGTTAATGCCTAAGTTGTTGAAAAGTTGCCAAGAAAAAGGGTTGTCTGTGTTTTTGTTGGGTTCTAAAGATGAATATTTGCAAACAGCTTTAGACAATTTAAAACAACAATATCCAAGAATTAAAGTTGACGGATACCATGGCTATTTCGATCGCGAAGATTCTTATCAAAACCAAGTTGTAATTGACAAAATCAATCAGAAAAAGCCCAATATTTTACTGGTAGGTATGGGGATGCCCATTCAAGAAGA
>JBOFLQ010000110.1:0-10535 GCA_051657945.1 Xenococcaceae cyanobacterium
CGCCGAGAAGAGAAAGGTGTTAAAACGCCATTGAATGCCTACTGGCAAAGCCATAAAGACTTGTGTTATTAACAAAATGAACTCTACTCATTTTGATAGTTTATGGCTGTAGTAACCGATTTGAGTTTTCAACAAATAAACGATGCAGCTTCTGCACCTATTTTTACGATTAACGGCAATGTAATCACCCTCAATATTAATACTTTGACGGGAGATACTTTTGCCTCTCTTGCAGATTTGGGAGTGTCAGAAGTGCTGTACAAACTGCGTCGTTTTTGTGGCGATGCGACAGAAACCGCTAATGCTGCGGTGTCAGAAAACGAGCGTTTACTGTCTTTTCCTCCTTTTACTTTTGCCCCGCCAAATTCAAATGGCGATGTCTCAGTTACTCAGATTCAAACTTTTAGAATTCCTTTGGCAGTTAATACGGTCAAAGGTTCTAATCCACAAGTAGCACAAGTAATTGGAGATGAAACCTAATGGCAAGAAGACGTGGCGAGCGAATACAGGTATATGTAGAAATGCCAGGGGGGTTAAAGTATGGCTTCCAGGGACAAGAATACATTTACAACACTTATGGCAAAATCTTAGGGCAAACGGCATATCAAGGAGCGCAAGGGGTCTTTTTTGGGGCTAACTCTCCAAAACCCTATCGAGCGACTAAAGATGATGGCGCAGGGACAAATGTATCGTCTTTCTGTTCTAGTGGCGTTCTTAAGGAATTAAGAGCAGCAGGCTGGAAAGTCGGTCGAAAATCTACTAGACGGGGTATTCGTACCAGTGGCAAGACTAAAACCGTTGTTGTAGATATGCCTGGTGGATACAAATATGCCTGGAATATCACATCGGCAGAATACGCCGAAGCTACAGGCATATTAGGGGCTGAAGTTCCTGGGGCTGCCGATATTGAAAAAATGGTGTGGGGTTCGACTCCCAAGCCGCCTAGAGCTTCTAAAGTCACTGAAGCAGGTTCGACCTCGACGTTTATGGCTCCTAAGCAATCAGTAGCTGATGCCGCCGCCGCCGCAGGATGGACGGTAGGTTCGTCTACGGTTGGTTACATTTAATCGCTTTTACCCCCATGACAGTCTTTTTTAGCAAGTTAATCTTGCCAGGACATCCTTTATTTGACATCACCTTGGCTACTCCTCCTCCCGATTGGAAAGCTCTAGCCCATTCCGAAGGAGAGATGCCAGATTTCGTTATGGATGCAACTACAGGATTATTTCGGACAGCGACGGCAGACGAGCTAGAAGAGTATTTGTCTGGGGGGGAATATGATGAAGTGTTTGACGAGCAAGAGGATGAGGAGGAATAGTGGGGTGGGTGAATGTAGCGCAGTTTCCTGTTAAGACTGAGTGGCAATATAGCCTCCCAGTGACGGGGAACTGTTTTCGTTTCCGCTTTCAAGTAATTAATCTCAACCCCGTCCGCTATCCCTGGAGAGCGATCGCGTCAGTCGCTTATCAAGATGGAGGTCACTATTACCACCATGCCATCACCAAGCTATACAACGATCCGAACTATCGCCTGCTGATGTTTGAAGATATTGTGTTGGGTTTGCCCAAGCATATTGCTATCAAGGGGTTGGAAATAGCTCGTTTGCCTGTTTTATGGCTGATAACGGTAGATACATGGGATAGCTATGTGGAGATAGGACAAAGCCGCAAGAGCGATAGTATGCAGAGCGATCGCATTTTAGAGTTACTGGAGATTTATTAAAATGGGTTTTTTTGGCAATCTTCCAAAATTAGGGATCGATCCTTTCGGCATACGAAAGAAAGTCTATGAAACTTTAGATCGAGGGCTTATTTATGTTCGCGATTGGGTTCACGACGTTACCGCGCCGCCTTCTACTGCACAGCCCTCTCAATGGCACGAAAACACGGTTTTTAACACCCCTATAACCCCTTTAGTTCAGCCAACTTTGCCTTCTGACCCTTATAACTCTTCTGATGGGGGAACAACCACCATTATTGAAAGGGAAGTCATTATTTATCGAGAACCGATTGTCCCTGACCGAATTAAGGAAATTCCAGAAACGCCCCCACGACGACTGCCAAAAGTCACTGGGGATGCTCAAACCGCTTTTAAAACCCCTATAGGGCAGGCTATTACCGTTCAAAAAGCTGCCAAGGAGCGAGAATATGGACGCTTGTTATTTAATCCCTTGATTAAACGCAAGGAGAAAGTCAGACAGGGCAGAAATGACAAGATTGTCCAAGACATCAATAATTCCATTGACAAAGCCAAAGAACGCTTTGGCAATTGGATGACGGCACAAATGGACTCAAATTACGCCAATTCCGAAGAGTATTTAGAAAACAAGCTAAATTTCTGGGATGCATCCTGCTTGATAATGCCTGAAAAATTAAGAGCGTTTGATGGGAAAGTGAATTTGCTCTACGGCATAGATTCTCTGGCTTTAATGGCGGAATACTATAGCGATCTATCTATTAATGCCTTAATGCCCGTCAGAGACAACTTACCCACAGAATACGAAATCGTCGATTACAAGCCAGAATCCAACAAAACAGAGCTTACAGAACAGAAAGACTTAGAGGTGATAGGAGATGCACAAGTTACGAGCGTTTTAGCCCCAAGAGCTAAAATATGGCGAACGCCACGGGTTATCGAAAATTGGCTGCGACTAGAAGGGGTGCAACAGTATAAAGACGGGGAGGAGCATCGCTCTGGATTGATTGAAAACTTACCAGACTTAGTTGTCTCCTTGTTGTCCTCTCTTTACTATCGTTCTGGGTTTCATCGCTTTCCTGCGGTTTTGCCAGATTCTATGGTCGATTCTGTGACGGATGACAAGAAAGGTTCAAAAGACAAGGAACCGAAAGAAGTTGTTATTTCCGATAGCTTATCCCTTCAGGAATGGTCGATTAAACAGCTTGATGCATACATGGGACAATTCCCGATCGAGCTTAAATACAAAGATGACAAGGGAAAAGAGCATGAGGTGAAGTTTCCGAATATTGCTGAGACGCTAGCTGAAACCGTTTCTTTGCTGCTGGGGACAAGCGCCGATAGCGAAGCGACGCTGGCGATCGCACTCAAAAATTTAGCCGAGACATCAAGGGCTTCCAATAATGCTTTATTAGCTCATGACTATGCCAGAGCAAATGCTGAATATATGGGGTATAAAGGCTCTTTAAAAGGCAAGAAGATTAAAATTTCCTACAATCCCAAAGCAGAAAATTTAAACGATTTGCTGCAAGGAACTGAAAGCCAAATTCAGCGTTGGGAAATGGAAGACGATGATTTGTTAGTAGAGAAAATTAACAAAATTGTGATTGCCGCAGGGATTATTAAAGGAGCCTTACAGATTCCTTGGAAGCCAGGAGAAGAGTTATTAGGAAGTAGAATTTCTCAATCAAAAGAGAAACAAAAAGAGCAGGAAGATGAAACCTGGAAAGAATTTGTAGACCGATTAAATAATCCCAGAGGAATCTACAAAACTAGAGGATTGCCGACACCTTTTGTTGATGAAATTAAGAAGGGAGACTAGTTTAATATGCCTAACGATCTAACCTGGCAACAGTTACAAAATCGAATTAATGTTCCCGATGCCATTGCTATTGTTGACGGTCAAGTCATGTTAAATGTCTCCTTAATTACGGGAGATAATCTTGCTGCCTTGACCGATGAAGGGGTCATAGAATTTACTTTTAAATTCTTGGGTTATTGTTATCAAGTTCAAGAAGCCATCAACAATACCACTCCAGTTGGGCAAAGACTAGCATCCTTTTCTAGCACTAGTTATGGAACTCCTACCGAAGCAGGAGAAGGACAGTTTCAAACCGTAGGAAATCGTTCTATTTCCGCTATTATTCCGCTAGACACTAATAGTATTGTTGGAACCAATCGATGAGATGCAACTAAAACGGTTGACGTTAAATAAGCAACAATTACTTTCGACAGCTACCAGGACTTTTTTAGGAGAGCGAACAATTGAAATTGACCCGATCAAATTTGCTTCTCCTGGTGGCAACATTGTCACTAAAGTTTTTGATGGGTTAAAGCGGTTTGGTGGTTTTATTGTCAATGCTGTTAGAGCTATTTTTAATTGGGCTTTATCGGATATTTTTGATTGGTTAGTTGAAACTTATTTTGAGCTTAAATATTTTGATTGGAATCAAACAGACGCAGAAATAAAAGCTGCTATTGATGCTAACAATGCTGCCATATTTGGGGAGTTGGGAGATTTAGCAGGCACGGGTTTAGTTTGGTTTATTGGCATAGGGGCTAGTACGGCTTTAGCATCAAAATACCCCGTTGTGGCTGGAGAAGTAGCCCTAAAACTAGCCCAAGAAGGAAATGAAGAAATTCGGGCTAGATTCACTAATTTACTGCGAGTGACGGCCAGATCGACCCTTCACAATTTAGCTTTATCAGGTTTTTTAACGATTAGAAAATTAAGGTTGTTTGGATTAGCCCCCGTGACCGAATCTAAAGAGCCTTGGATTATTGCCGACAAAATAGATAATGCTATTCAAAAAATCCCCAGTCTCAACATCAGAGCCTTTGTCAGTCGCTTTTTAGAAGCGATTGAAGACAACCTGATTGATATGGGTTATGTCATCTGCACCACCATTGAAGACCACTATGCCCTTGCTAGGGAGAGGAAATTAGAGGAAGGGGGACAGCAACGGACAGTTATCTTACAACCCGATAAGGAGGTAGAAGATGAAAAGTTAGTGATTGAAGACGATCAGAACTCCACAATGCAGACGGTTAGGGATACTCTCAACACTTACGCGCTAGTCCACAATCGCGACGTAGGGCAGATAATCGGTCAACCTTACGAAGATTGGTATCGGGCCAAGCCCCAACGCCGTTTTATGGAAATTATTTTTAAGTCGAAGGAGAAGCCGCCATGGAGAGAGGGCGATGGAAAACGAGCTTCTGAGTACAGCTTTAGCATCCCCGATGTAAAGGCAGGTTTAACCTGGAACGAAATTAAAACGGCCGCCAAAAAATACACTTGGGGAGAAATGCGGGTTTGGGCAGACCTCGACAACGGCAGGCAATTGGTCATTAATGCATCTACTAAAGCAGAAGGGATTAGCAAGATTAAAGAATTAGCAACTTTAACCACTGCCAAGATTTTGAAGTTTTCCTCATCTAGCGAAGAAGACCCCCCACCGGAACGTAAAAAAAAGGCAACTATGGCTTACCCTTGCTATGCCAACTTGACAATCCGCAAACCAACCATAGTAGGAGAGGGAATCGCCACTATTGACGGTCAAAACCTTAAGTCAGCAAAAACCAGGATTGAACTGTGGCACGACACCGAGCCGGAAGATTCTGAACCTATTCCCCCATAAAACGATGAATCCGAATGAAATTCAGAGTTATTTAAATATTGTTTTTTTATTAGGTGGTGTTATTTTTAACATTGCTTTTTGGTACTTCAAATTAACCGATATTGAAAAGCGGTTAACTACGGCAGGGAAACGGATTGGAAGGTTAGAAACTTTGACCTATCGAATTATTAATTATGGCAACCGCAAACTAGATTGGGATTTTCCATT
The DNA here is from genome assembly GCA_051657945.1 of Xenococcaceae cyanobacterium. Classification (GTDB taxonomy): domain Bacteria; phylum Cyanobacteriota; class Cyanobacteriia; order Cyanobacteriales; family Xenococcaceae; genus CAZJTL01. Next base: position 5,544 of record JBOFLQ010000110.1, read on the forward strand.
TTATGAAGATGAGAGGGAAGAGTAAATGTTAAATGCATCACGAATCATTGCCTACATGGAAAGCAAAAAATACAACGTCGATCGCGGTTCGGGAGAAATTAATATTGTCTACGTTGAAGGCATGGATAGAGATGGAGATTTAAACGACGATCTACCCAATTGTTTTAACGATTTGCGTTTGTGTATTCAATTTATTGGTGGCAAGCCTTCTGTCATTGGAGCTTGGGAAGGCAGTTCAGAGCCAGGAGCTTATTACACTTACCACCCCATGAACAGAAGAGGTGCAGCGCGGATCGCTTTTGGACAGTATAAGGCTTGGCGGGTAGGGACTCACGGAAATAGCAACCCGCATGAAGCTCTCATTCAAGTGGCTCCTGTAAACGTTCACCGCGACCTCAACAAAGATTTCATTCGTACTGGTGATGCTCTCGATCGCGGGTTATTTGGCATTAATCAGCATTGGGGATACGATTTACCAGATAACAATGTGGAGAAAGCTAGTGCTGGCTGTTTGGTAGGACGAACTAGAAAAGGACATCAAGAGTTTATGGTTTTGATTAAGAGCGATCGCCGATTTAAAGCCGATCGAAAATACATTTTTACTACCACCATCATTGCAGGCGACGATCTAATGAAATGAAGTATTTAGGAGCTTGGCTTATCAACAGTTTCAGCGTTCGCTCTCTGGTGGTTTTAATGCTATTGGGAGGAAGTTGCTACTTGGCTGTAGTTGATGAAAGCTACCGTCCCCAATTTGCCGACTTAGCCAAGATAGGATTAGGGGGATATTTGGGACAGTTATTGCCAAGGGGAAAAGGGTAATTATTGCCATTCCCTTTGTTCTAATTCGTAAGATTGTTGTTTTTCGGCATCGGTTGTCAGCTTCCAGCAACTAGCAGCTAAGTAGCGTAGGTGAGGAGAGACGCTTTTGTCTTCTGCAATTTCCCTCAATAATTGTGGCTCAATATTTTCTTTCCCTGCTAACAATCGGTCGATTGAATGTACCCAGTAATTGAAACTTGTCATTGGCGATCTCTATAAACTATTTGCTAACCATTGAGGCAAATAATATTCTTTTTCCCAAAGAATATTATGCTTTTGATTATATTTTGTTAAGCCTATTTTAGACCAGTATTGTTTCATCAAAAGTCTTCCTTTCTTAGTCGATTTCTTCTCTCTTAAATCATCGAGTGGACTGGGATGACAACAGACAATTTCCCCGATGGCAAAAAGCTCTAAAAATACCGCTAATGCTTTGAGTGCATACCCCCTACCTCTAAATTCTGGCTTTAAATAAACCTTATCAATATAGAAAAGATAACGACAAAATTCAATAGCTGAATAATTTTTTTTATTAAAAAAGAAGAATTCAGCCATTTTCATCAAATCATGGTCGATTTCATCAGCTTTAAAAAACAGAGTTTTAGGATGATGAGAAAGGTCAAAGCGATGAGCTAATATCTCCCCAATTTCTAAGGGTTCTTCTTCAATGTCTTGGTCTTCAAAAAATACTTGAATTGAGGCAAAAAAAGGAGTTACTATCAAGCTTTCTCGACCTGCAAAAAAAACGGTTGTGTTAATTCGCAAATCGCAGTTATTAAAGTTATCCATTATTTTTAGTTGGCAAAAACTTGGAAATTGTATTTTTACAGAGTACAAAAACTAGAACAGCTACAAGTTCAGTGTATCTACGATTAAGTTTCACAAAGCATTTAGGGAGAATTAAGCCAATAGAGATCGACTCCTTTTTATGCGTTATCCTTTTTGGTTTCCATATCCCCGTTGTTGGCTGAAAACATTAATACTTCAAATTTCCTTAATCCCCATTCCGATGTTGATGAGGATGGTAGGGGAATCAGCATTCAATGCTCTTGAGGTAGAGTTTCATGCTGACCCTTGGAGAGCTTGGTCTTTTTTAGCTATTATCGCGATCGCGCCAATTTATTACTTTAGTCTGATTAACAAATTGCTATGGGAGAGAAGCAAGCGAAAACTTCCTTGGTGGTTGCCTTCTGCTAAAAGTTGGGGAGAGGGAATTTGGCAACTCGCGATCGTTTTGTTGACGGCGATAGCCGTGTTTATTGCTTGGCTTGCCTATTATGACTTTGCGCCTCCAATAGCTATAAGCGATCTCACCCTTGAAATAATGACTTATGGCTCATTCGTCATTTTGGCTTACCTATATCATTTGCGTTTGTTAGCCAGTCGAGTGATTGCCCGTTTAATGTCATTAAATAAGCAGCCTAATAAAAAGGCTGTTTGAGGGGCGGTGGGAGGTTCAAACTGCACCGATAAATGAAAGATCGCGCCATTTTAACGGGTTGTTAAGGAATGAATCGCCAAGCGAGATTTTGCTGATGCATCTGAGAATTTAAAAGTAATTTGAGTATAATCTTCAAATTATACTCAAATTATACTCAAATCACCTTAATCGTTTGATGTAGATGGGGGCGAAGGGACTTGAACCCTTACTCTCTTTGTGGAGAAACGGATTTTAAGTCCTTGCAGTTTTAGTCCTTAAACTTACTCTCAGCAGGACTTTTAAAAAGATATTAACACAAAATACTTGCCTTTATACTCAAATTATACTCAAATAGAGGAAAAGGATCTATTTGAACGTATGCAAAGCTCTCAAAATACTCCGACATCAAAAAAGCCTAGAAAGAAAGGAAACGTCGGTCTTTACTCTCAGCACGGAAGGCTTTATATCGCTCTCCCTAGAGCCTTAAATGGGGGTCAACAATTTAAAAAGGCTTTGGGGTTGCCAGATGACTCAAATGGATGGGCCCAAGCCGAAAAAATAGCAAAACAAATTGAAAGCGATCTAGAAAGAGGAGATTTCGATCTCTCCTTAGATCGTTATTTCAAAAAACAGGAACAGAAAATAGTTTTAATTAAGCCTTATGCCGATTTATCGGAGTTATGGGAAAAATACATTGATTACAAGCGGAAAACAGGATGGAGCGAATCGACTTACTCTAATACAGGAATTGTCTACTTAAAACGCTTCTCTAAGTTGAAAACCCAAGATATTAACAAGCCTGGTGATATCAGGAGAGAATTGATTGAAAGCCTAAGCCTAGACGGGGTAAAGCGATCGCTTACTCAGATTCATGCTTGCGTAACTTGGGCCGCCAAAAGTAATTACATTCCAGAGTCTCTTAAAAATAAATTTGAAGGCTTTGCCCAAGATATAAAAACCCCCAAACAAGAAGATGAGGACTTAGATATTGACCCTTTCACGGCTGCTGAGAGAGACGCAATTATAAAAGCCTTTGAAACAAACCAATTTGCCCAAAGAAATAAAGAATGGTCGCACTCACAGTATGCCAGTTTGGTCAAGGCATGGTTTTTCACGGGTTGTAGAACTGGGGAAATCCTTGGGCTGAGATGGGAAAATGTTGACTCTCATAAACTAACCCTCAAAGAAGGACGAGTCATGACAAATAACGGGCAAATTAAGAGATCGCGACTGAAAACCCAAGCTAAGAGAACTTTTCCAGTTAACAAGCAATTGAGGGCGATCTTTGAAAGCATGGAAGGGGAAAGATTTGGCTATGTCTTTCTAAATCATGAGGGAAACCCCATACACCCAAAAAGTTTTACAGATTGTTGGGGAAGGGTTTTAAAAGCATTAGGGATTAAATACCGCCGTCCCTACCAATGCCGACATACCTTTATCACCCTTAGCCTAGCTACCGAAATGAAGGTTCATGATGTGGCTAGAATTTGCGGTACTAGTCCTGAGATGATTTACAAACATTATTTAGGGATTGACCCCGATCGCATTGTTGTACCCGATCTTTAAACAAAAAAAGCGTAGCTATTAGCTACGCTTTAAAATTGGCTCTGTGTTAGCCCTCCAAATCACTCATCCAAGTAACCCAATGTTGATAATCCAAAAGGGCTTTCGAGAGTGCTAGATAATTGTCGCTATTAGGGTTAGCCACAAAGATCGCAAAAGTAGCGTGCAAATCTGCTAGCTGTTCGCCAGCGTCTTGTACCTCTAAGAAATTTGACTCTTCTAAATTGGCTTTTTGAGCTTTGTAAAACTGTTGATAGCTTAGAATTGATTCCCCTAAAGGAGCCACGCCATCTTCATCTTCAGCTTCATCTGTATCGCAATCGCAAAAGCTAAAAAACTCAGCTAGAAGCGATTGGATAAAGGCTGCTCTTTCAATAGTGTCTTTATACTCTTTCATTGCTAGGCTCCTTAGCTACAACGTAACCAGTAGGATTTTTAGCGTCAAGAGACTTCCATTCCTGTTGATAGTCATTGAGAAATCGAATCAAATCTTGATAATTATCGCGATCGGGAAAGTAGAGGAAATGTCCTAGCTGCTTTTGAATTTCAGCAATTTTGAAGGTGATTTCGTTCATGTTAATCTCTAGTTAAGTGGATAAGTTACGGGGTAATTGCTACTTACCCCGTGCAATCGGTCTACTGAAACTCGTTGGGAATTGTTAGAGCCTCTCGTAAGCCTCTCTCAATTCCCAATATTGTTTTTGAACCTCTTGAGTCCAATAATGCCTGTGAGAGCGCATAAACTCTTGAAGTTGTTGATAAAAATCAGTGCCAGGTGGCATCATTTCTCTTTTCTCAATCGCTGCGATCGCTTCATCTACCGTTGCAAACACTCGATTTGGGGCATCTATCCAATCAAGTATTTCAGGGTCATTCTCTACACAGTAAACGCGATAGTTTAACCATCCTGGATCGTGAACCATCACATAGCGATCGTCGCTGTAAACGCAATCGAAAGCGGATTCGATTAAGTGTTCTGTCATTGTCTCTTTCATGGTTTTAATCTCTCTGTTGTGTTAAGCCCAATCCATTGAACCGATCGCGTCTCTCACTTTTTTTGATGTCAGCGATCGCAAAGTAAAGTTTGTTCTTTTCCTCTTGGTAATAGAAGTTTGGGTATGACTTCTCTTTTTGGGCCAATCGATTAGCAAAGACTTTTTGATTGTCTTCTAAGCGATCGATTACAT
>JBOFLQ010000111.1:0-17264 GCA_051657945.1 Xenococcaceae cyanobacterium
TCCTTTTTTAAATTGAATATATTCAGGTAAATAGGGCAGTATGCATTTATTATGTAGAGACGCGAAATTTCCCAGAGACGCGAAGTTTCGCGTCTCTACATTGGTTGTTGGTGATGTTTTATTATTTTGTACGAACGTCCCTACAGGACGATCGCAGGGGGTAAATGCTGCTGCAATTAAATCTTGTTTGCCTCGTAAATTAATTGAAATATCTTTTCCCAGCCCAGCATTAACATTTCCAGCTAAAATCGGATCGAAAACAATTTTGTTAACAACTGCATTGGCTAGTTGAATTTTGCCCGTCAGTTGCATGTTTCCTGGTGTTAGAGGGGCAGTTAAAAGGTTTTTAGTAAAGATTTTGCCTTGAAAGTTGGCATCGCCTTTAAGGTTAATTTGTTGCTGGCTGAGAACGTTTTGACGAACGGGTAAGGTATCTAAATCGCTGTTGGCTTTAATATTTAAATTACTTGCCAGATCGAACGGGTTGGTTTTATTTGCTAATTTTGAAAGAAGAATTGTTCCAGTTGCGGCGATCGCTTGGTTACCTAATTGTGCGGATAAATCATTCGCTTTAATTGTTGTAGAGAAGTTGGGTTGTAATAGCGGCGAGAGATTTCCAGATAAATTTGCTTTTGCATTGAGATTGGGTAAATCGAATAGCGATCGATTTTGGTTGGGGATGAGGCGATCGCTTAGTAATGTGGAATTGAGATTGTCGGCGGTAATATTTGTTTGCCAGACATTATTTTTTAATTTACCCGCAGCGTTAACCGTACCTTCAGCAACTGCAAGTTTGGCGTTAGCGGTAGCTTGCCAACTATCTAAATTGGGAGAATTAACATTGAGAGAAAGTAATTGTTTTAATTTACCCGCAAGATTTATTTGAGAAGTTTCTATAGTTGCAGATAGAGGTAAATCGTTGACAAATTGTTCGATCGCGAGGCGATCGCTAACGAGGGAAGCTTGTAAATTTCCTGCATTTAATTTACTGTCGAGTTTGACGCTACCATCGGCAACATTTAAATCTAAGTTGGCAATACCTTCTATTTTTTCGAGAAGATCTCCGTCGAATGTTCCCGATAAATTAATCTTGCCATTTTGCAAAGCGATCGGCTGACTTAAATTAAGTTGCGGCAATTTAATTTCTGAGAGGAAGGGAGTAATAGGAATCGATTTAGTAGCAATTAAAGTTTGCCATTTGTTGCTGTCTAAATTTCCCTTCCCATTGACAGTAATACTTCCCTCTCCGACTTTAACTTTAGTGTTGCGAACGAGTAAATCTTTCCCCACCAACAAAACTTCGCCCGCACCTGCAATATTAGTTATATTACGAGCAGACATCGATGGTGCTTGCCAATTGAGAGAAGCTAGGGGTTTTCCTGCCGTACCTCCTACTTTTCCCTTAGCAATAATTTTACCAACTTCAATTTGTGACGGAAGACGATAATAGGGATTAACTAATTCTTTGGTGGGTAATTCTGCTTGAAAATCGAATGCCATCGGCATATTTTGCCAAGCGATCGCCTCTTTGGTTTTTACCAAATTATTTAACTTGGTTTCAATAATTCCCGTTCCCTTGATTTCTCCTCCTGCACTTGGTTTGAGTCGCACATCCTGGAGGACAAATTTATCTAAATCGGCAGCAAAATTAGTATCGATCGCCGCAAATTTAGTTTTATCTATTTGGACTGGTTCGGTACTATTAATATTACCAGTTAATTTTGGGCGATCGACTGCCCCCCTCAGTTGAAGATTCGCTTCCAAACCTCCATTCATAGCTACTGGCATTTTGACGGGTAAAACTTTGGCAAGATTGGCTAAAGTAAAGGGCAAAACTTTGACATCAACATCGTAGCCTTTAGCTATATTCAAATCGCCCGAAACTTGTGCTACAACTTCGCCAACACTACCCCTGGTATCTTCAATTTTGACTTTATTGCCACCAAATAAAAGTTCTGAAATTGCCTCGATCGGTTTGGGAATTGGTTTAGCTTCTGCCTCAACCTGTTGCAAACTAATTTTTCCTTGAATGCGCGTAGCGTTAAATTCTTTAAAAGAAGGAAAATTAATATCTAAATTAGCGTTGAGACGACCTTTATTAATATCTACAGGTGAATTAGGAATCAAAGGCACTAAATCGGCTAAAACTAAGTCATTAACTCCAACTTTTGCCTGAGTTTTTCCTGTTTCGACAATTGTTTCTCCTTTAATATTAGCTTTAGCCGCCGCGATTGCCGTCTGAAAATCGTAGGAAATTTGTTTGTTTTTGCTGGGATTATATCTACCGTTTCCATCTACGGGAATAACGATCGGCGATTTTTGATAGGGAATGGCGGTAATTTTTCCTTGACAAACATTAACTTTAGTATCGATAAAAATCGATTCGTTACCAGGTTGCGTCTGAGTGTTGAGTTTAACCCATGCCCCTTGTCTATCTTGTTCGAGATAAATTTCTGGTTTAATTAAAGTAATTTCAACGGGAAGTGTGCGCGTAAAAATAACAGGTAAAACGTTGAAATTAACTTGGATCTTATCAATGGAAACGCGATCGGAGTCGTTAGCAGTAGCAGGAATTGATAAACCGTCAACTTCTGCACCATTAAGAGAAATATTGCGAAGTGCGCCTAATTTTATCGGTCGATCGAGAATTCCACTCAATTGTTGTTCGATATAAGGAGGTAACTTCTGTGCGATTAAAATTTTTGCTCCTTCGTAAGCTACAGCACCCAAAGCGATCGCCGTAACTGCAACAATCAATGTTGACGGACTGGTGGCTTTTTTAGCTAAATTGTTAATAAAGCTCGATGGTTGTTCCTTGGATTCGTTGCGATCGTTTGGATTTGGGTTGTTCATCGTTACCTTCGTTGTCTACAAAAGCTGGACGAAGAAGAAATAGTTGACTATCTAAAAGAATGGGAAATTTTGAGTAAAAATCTAGCAAATTATTAAAAAAATTATTATAGTCTGAGGCGGAGGGCGGAAAGTGAAGTTGTTGGTGAGGTGAATAATTGATGCTATTTGTTCTGTCTATTTGATGGAGTGACTCAATTTAGAGAGGAGGAGTCCGCAGATAAACAAGGCGCACAAATCGGAGGTTGCCTCCGATTTGTTTGGTGCGCCGTGCAGATAAACGCAGATAATATTTTTATTAATAAACTAGTCAAAACCATACACTTCTAAATCTCCTACAAATATTTTTACTACCTTATTGGTTTTTGTATCAAATACAATCATCCACCATTTATACTTATTTTTAGAATTAGAACAAAGCGCCCAAACTTCCCATTTACTTTTTTGAGCTTTAAATTTACCTGGATTAAAGATCGGATTTGCTTTTCTCTCTCCGCCAATAAGAGGAATAATTTCTTGTTTAGTCATTCCTATTTTAAGTTTGTCAAAATTTTGCTCGACTTTTTCGCATTGTTTATCTGTATATCGATCGGGATAGAGAATACGAACAAGTATAAATAATCCTCTATAAAGACAATCGAGCCAGCAATAAATACAGTTATCAATATTTTTATTATTTTCATTGTTTGTACTTTCTAAAAATCTACTCGCTCACCCAAGACTTTAAAAATAATGTTTTCGCTACCTGAGTTTACCTGTCGTTCAGGAATATTTCCGCCATTATCATCTCTAAAAACAATTGGAAAGTTTTTAAATAAAAAATATAGTGACATAGTATTTTCTCCATTAGGTTGTCAATTTTTATTGATATTTAAACAATTAATTTATAATTAAATTAACTTTTAGTATGTTTATTAATTCAGTCAATTTTTAATTTAGTTAGGACATTTTTTGAGAGTAATAACTTTTCCAATATTTGTCTTTTCAAATCCGTTTAAGTTAAGTTGAACGCTGTCATAACGTGTCCAACCATAGTATTCACCATTTGAATATTTTCCCGTGCTATATAAACTTGGAATACCTACTCTCAAGTTTTTTCCTCCTTTATTATCCCAATTATCCCAGTAGTCTTGAACACGTGTTTCTGACATGTTTGCAACACTTTTAGGCGTGATGGGTTTTGAACCACCTGTTATATTTTCATAGCCAACTCCCCAGCATAGTTAACCAATCTAGTTATTTGACTGGCGGCATCATAGGTATAAATCGAGTAAGTGCCATTGCCGTTATCTTCACGTTGCAAGCGACCAACGGTATCAAATGACATCATTATCGCGAGCAAAGAAGCTTTGATGCAAATTTGTTCGATGTGAGGATGGCGAATACGAAATTCTGTTGAAAATTGAAGAGTCGAACATTTTTACCCTGAAAGAAAACTAACAGCAAGATTTTGATAGTTTTGCAAGATTAAAATATTTCAAAGTTTTGAAGTTGCTTATTTTGTAATTATAATTGCTGACTTTAAAGGTTAATAAAAATATGTCGATCGAAACAAACCAATTAACTAAAAACATTTGCGAACAAAAACAAGAATTAATTGATAACATCGATCGAGATCGAGTTTAAGAAACGAAATTGAAACTAGGTTTCGATCGCGAATTATTTGTAAGTTGGTTATTTCTAATTGGATCGTTAATTTTTATTCCAGGCGATCGACACAAGGATGTTAAGGAGTAATATTCGTTACTACTCTTTCTTTATTGTTACTAGTAACGACGACATTGTTATTTTGCAGTGTTCCTACTGCTTTGTCACCTGTTAAATTGAGTTGAGGATCGTTTTGTTTGTAAATGACGTTACCTGTTGCTTCGACGATTTGGGTGGTAATTTTCCACGTTAAAGCTTTAGAAAACAATTTTGCTTGATTTTTACTGGAAATTCCACTTACGCCTCCTTGAAGTTTGGCAATTTCTCGTTCGAGATCGATTTGTCCGCGATTGCCAGTTACGGTAATTTGTTCTTGGGCGTTAACCATGCGTATCGGTCGATCGCTGGTAACAACACGGGTATTGTAATTCCAAATTGCCGAATTGGTAGCAATTTGCGTTAAAGGTTTGAGAGATTGCAATTCTACGTTTTTTTCGAGGAAAGCGAGATGATTGTTGAGAGTGACATAACCGCGATCGGCAATAACGCGATCGCTAACAATTCGATCTCGATAGCGGGTAATTTCTAGCGGGCGATCGCCTCTAATTTTTTGTTGCGAAACGAACCAAATTAATTGTTGGGTTTTTAATTGTAGTTTTTCTTGTAGCGCTGTGGCGACGACGTTACCAGTTAATTCGAGACGTTCGCTACGAGTATTATATTGACCTTCTGTTGCTGTAACTTCTAATTGAGGATGATTGCCAGTCAAATTTTTGCGAATGACTAAAACATTATTTTTAGGATGCCATTCCACTTCATCCCCTTCTACTACTGCATTGTTGCGGGGATCGCGAGCAATAATATTATCTCTGAGAAAAATTACTTCACCATCTTTATTGACTTCCCCTTGTTTGGCGCTGATTTGCAAAACTAGCTTGCCATCTTGAAATAAATTACCAGCTAAGTTTTCTAGATAAGCTTTTTTGTTATCCTCACTATAGGTACTTTTTTGTGCCTTAATTTTCCAAAGAGTTTGACCTCGATCGTCTGCTTCTTCTAAAGTGGCATTATTAAGTACCAAACGAGTTTTTGCTGGTGAAGCTTGGGCGCTATCGTCTTGTGTTTTTTGAGGAACGGGATTTGGCTGTCCACAACCATATAGATTGAGCAACAAGACAATTGTTAAATATCTTGTTACCCTAACTACGACCTGCTCGAATCCAGCTCGATTAAACTTCATTGACAGCTAGTTGTCTGCTAAAAACCCAATGTAGCGCATCATTGTAGAGAGATAGTATACCAAATCTCTACAATGTGACTGCATTAGGTTGGTGGTTGCCCGTCTAGCATACCAAAACTGGAAAAGCTTCGGTACTGTTCGCCAGGTTTGCTAGATTTTTGGATATCTTCTTTGATCTGATCTAAGTCGATGTAGCGATCGGCGACGTTGATTAAACTGTCGCTTGTCATCGATCGCAAACTGACTACTTCTACTCTCGCGCCGCGATAGCTAACAGCATCGACAGCATAGGCAAGATCGCCGTCACCGCTTACTAATACAGCAGTTTCGTAAGAACCGACTAATGCCATCATATCAACGGCAATTTCTACATCTAAATTCGCCTTTTTCGATCCATCTGGCAGTTGTACCAAATCTTTGGCAATAACTCGATAGCCGTTGCGACGCATCCAAAGTAAAAACCCCTGTTGTTTTTCGTTGGTGCGATCGACACCAGTATAAAAGAAAGAACGTAGCAATCTCGAACCAGCAGTCAGGCGATATAGTAATTTGCTGTAATCGATTTCAATTCCTAGTTGTAATGCCGCATAGAATAGGTTTGAGCCATCTATAAAAATGGCTACGCGACCCCTGTTTTCTAGAATTTGCTCTGGCGTAAAGATCGGATCGCTTCCGAAATTTTCTAACATTTTTTTATGCCTCGTTTTTTATTTTATGAATATATTTGCTATTATTCTGATATCCTCCATCTATGGTTAGGTCATCAGCGATAGACTTTTTTAAATTGCTTTTTTTAAGGCAAAACTTAAAATAGCTGCGCTTATGAGGTTAACTCTAATTTGGAGAAAACAGGGCGACCTTTAGTTAGATTTTTGTTTGTGGGTAGGTCTCCCCAACAAGCATGTTTTAAATAAGGTGCTGTTTGAGTAAGTGAGTTTTTGTTATTAAAATCGACGGAAAATCCCAATTGTTGGTAAATATCATTGCTTAAATTGGGAATAATTGGAGATAGTAAGTAGGCTGACAATCTGATCGATTCGAGAACAGAGTATAAAACTTTTTCAACTTCAGACTGTTTGCCGCTTTTGAATAAACTCCAAGGTGCGCTTTCGTCAATAAATTTATTGCTAGCACGAATCAGAGTAAAAATTTCTTTGCAAGCCACGGAAAATTGCAAAGCTTCATACGCTTTGGCGGCGCGATCGCCCAAACCAACTCCAATTTGTTTGAGTGGGTTGTCATCGGCTACATCTAATCCTTTAATGTCAGGACAGCTACCCTGGCAATATTTGAGCAGCATACCTAGTGTCCGATTCAGTAAATTACCCAAATCGTTGGCTAAATCGGCATTGAGAATGTCGATCAAACGGGTTTCGTTAAAATCTCCATCTCGCCCCAATTCGATTTCTTTTAAAAAATAGTAGCGTATGGCATCAGCACCATATTGCGATACTAGAGCAAAAGGATCGATGGTATTTCCTTCACTTTTGCCCATTTTACGACCATCTTTTGTCAAGAAACCATGACCGAATACCATTTTTGGTAAAGGAAGTCCCGCCGAAGCTAACATAGCAGGCCAATAAACGGCATGGAATCGTAAGATATCTTTACCAATTAAATGTAAATTTATCGGCCACCATTTATTAAGGGCATTTTCTAAAGTCGGTTGTTCGTCTGAATCGAGTAAAGCGGTTACGTAAGCGAGTAAAGCATCGAACCAAACGTAAATGGTTTGTTTGGGATCGCTGGGGACGGGAAAACCCCAATCGACGTTGACGCGAGAAATCGAGAAGTCTTTCAAGCCAGCTTTAACGAAGTTAACAACTTCATTGCGACGGCTTTCAGGTTGAATGAAATCTGGATTTTCAGCATATAGAGTTGACAGCATTTGTTGATATTTGGAGAGTCGAAAAAAGTAATTTTCTTCGTCTCGCCATTCGGCTTTTTTGCTTGCGTGAATCGGACAATAACCACCCTCAAGCAATTCTCTTTCTTCTTTGAATTCTTCACAGGAGACGCAGTACCAACCTTGTTGGCGATCGAGATAAATATCTCCTTTGTCCCAAACTCTTTGAAAGAATTCATTGACGATCTTCTCGTGAGATTCGGCGGTAGTACGACTAAAGCGATCGTACTGGATGTTTAGGGTATCCCAGAGAGAAAGAAAGCTTTCGACAATGCGATCGCAATATGCTTGAGGATCTACTCCTTTTTCCTGTGCCGAACGCTGAATTTTTTGTCCGTGTTCGTCTGTACCAGTAATGAGTAACACAGAATTGCCACGAAGACGATGATAGCGGGCGATCGCATCGGCTATCATCGTCGTGTAGGCGCTTCCAATATGAGGAACGTCGTTAACGTAGTAAAGAGGAGTAGTTAAAGCAAATTTATGGATATTGTTCATCTAAAACTATAATACAAACACAAAAGTAACCCCAACCGAAAGATTTAATTATATTTAAAGGGGGCTTTGAAATTTATTTTAGTTATAATCTGATTTGGCTAACGAAAGCTTTCGATTTGAATAACACCAGTATTAATCACATAAAGCATCCTCTTCGCCGAACGAAAGAAATACTTAATAGATTGTTAGTTTCTTTTACAACATAAATGAAATTTCCTCATTTATCTTTAAATATCTCGATAAAATGGTGAATTATTCGTTATTTTTTTTTAGGTTTATTTAAAAAATCCCAATTTTGTTAACAGATTTAAAAAACAATTATTTTTAGCTTAGTACCTATGCTGATTTTAAAGAGTATTATTAAGCTTTTCTTTAAATGAGCAGATGAATTCGCTGCCTTTAATTTTAGAAATCGCTCGCTCAAGCAAATAAAATTTTTCTGGATGTTTACATAAAAAAAGGCTGTTGCAACAGCCAATGCATCTAAAAAATGAAACGATCGATTTTTTGAGTCAAATTTCAGTATTTAATTATTGACATGCGCCAATTGATTGACAAGAGTCGTCAATCGAGCAAATAGGTAAAATTTATCGGCTAAATCTAAACAAATCCTCTAAACTTCTGATGCGATTATTGTTATTGCGGTCAGTACCGTAAATTCTCTCTTCTAAACGTCTTCTTTCTTCTGCTCTTCTCTGGCGATCGTGACGATTGCCTGGTGTACTGTCGTATTTATCCCTACGATGTTGGCGACGATCTTCATTACGAATTCTTTCGAGCTCTCTGCGTCTTTCGCTTATTTCGTCGCGTCTGTCACGATCGCGATCGCCATCGTCACCGCTACCATAAATTCTATTTTCTAAATTTCGCCTGCTATTTTCGTCGCGTCTGTCACGATCGCGATCGCCATCGTCACCGCTACCATAAATTCTATTTTCTAAATCTCGCCTGCTATTTTCGTCTCGATCGCGATCGTCGTCTCTATTTTCATTGCGATCGTTTGAGGAATCACCCCCACCATAAATCCTGTCTTCTAAGCTATCGTCTGCTATCAGCAAAGTTGCGCCCTTTGAGCTAAACTCGATTGCAACGCCTGCATGGTGTCGCGCAATCGCCCGATCGTAACTTAGATTAGCACCATTTGAGTTGTTCGACTTTTGCTCGGTACAATTAGCATTGCCGCCAATAGTTGCCAAAATAATCAACGAACTAGTAAAAATATTTTTCAGCATTGTCAAAAATAGGGAGTAGGGAGTAGGGAATAGGGAGTAGGGAATAGGGAGTAGGGAATAGGGAGTAATGAGTAATGAATTTTTTACGTCACGACTTCTGTAGAGACGCGACCGGTCGCACGGCGCGCCAAGGCAAATCTGAGGTTACCTCAGATTTGACGCGCCTCGTCTCTACGACTTCTGACTTTTGACTTTGCCCATTGCCCGTTGCCTATTCCCTGTTCCCTATACGATATTGATATCTAAACGAGGAGCAAAATCGATTCTCGTTGGTAATTGAGCTATTCTACGGTCGTCAAAGAAGAGATCTCCCGAATCAAAATCGTAGGAAAAACGATTTTGCTCGCTGATTCCGACATTAAAGCTTTGACCTCTGATTTCTATTTTGTCACCATCATTGACAGAAAAATCTCTGAGTCTGTCATCTTGCAGATCCGAACGGGTGCTAAAGAAAAAAGTATCTCTACCAGCATCGCCCCAAAGATTATCTCTTCCTTCTTCACCAATGATGCGATCGTCGCCATCTCGTCCATAGAGATTGTCATCGTTGCGTCCGCCAAGAATAATATCGTTACCTCGTTCGCCGTAAATAGTATCGTTACCTCTTCCGCCGTCGAGAGTATCGTTACCGTCTACACCAAAAATAAGGTCGTCACCATCGCTTCCAAAAATCTCTACGTCTCGATCTCCTCTATTTCTAAAGTCAAGCGTATCATTTCCTCTACCACCTTCGTATCTAGCCATGCAAATTTCTCCTAGACTAAGATTGAATATTGAATTGATGTTTTTAGAGCGAGCAGCTTTGTTTTTTCAGTAAATCGCAAGGTTTATTGCGGCTAAAATAATCTCAGTTAGCTCACAAGTTGCCCGATCGCATTTATGTTTTAAAGCTGCCAGCAAAATAATATTTTTAATTGGCAAAATAGTGCGTCAATTATAAGAAAATGACACAATCTTTAGGAAAAGTTATCGAGGGAATTACCCTTTTCTTTTCTGTTCATAGCTTAAACGTAATTTGTAAAAAGATGGTAAAAAAATAGTAAGGTTTACGTGTTTGTTACAAGCTACTCTCGATCTATCCATGGCTTCTTTTTTTATGCAGATTTTTGTGTTACTTCTTCAAGCATGTCTGGCTAGTTGTCTATTGCCATCTATCAAAAAGGCGATTTTGAAAACACAAAAGCTCGGCATTGAAACAAGCAATTATATTTGAAGAGATTAAAATAAAGTAGAAATTGTTCGAAAAATACGATCTAATCGATTGTATTTAAATATTGAGTAACTAGTTAAAAAATTAAGATAGGAATGCCAAACAAAAAAAGTTATCTTCAATTGCTCGAACCAAGTGTTAACGACCCAAATAAACCTCTGTTTATTTATTTATCAGGAATGGATGGTACCGGTCAGCTATTGCACCTTCAAGCAGATGGCTTAACAAAATATTTCGATCTAAAATGTTTGGTAATTCCTCCCGAAGATCTTAGCGATTGGGATATTCTTACACATTCGGTTATCTATGCAATCAAAGAAGTATTAGAAACGAAAAAACAAAAAACAATTTGTTTGTGCGGGGAATCTTTTGGCGGATGTTTGGCGCTTTCTGTGGCTACAGCAGCGCCGGGACTGGTGGAAAGATTGATTTTAGTCAATCCAGCTTCTTCTTTTGCTAGTTTACCTTGGTTGAGTTGGGGAGGTACTTTAGCACTGTGGTTGCCCGAATTTATCCATCACGGCGCAAGTTTAGCATTATTACCCTTTTTGGCAGCTTTGGAAAGAATAGAAAGAGACGATCGCCTAGCTTTGTTAGAGGCGATGCGATCGCTGCCACAAAGAGCGGTAAGTTGGCGCATTTTTTTGTTAAGAAAGTTTGCGATCGAACCTGAGAAATTGCAAAAATTTGTCCAACCAGTCTTACTCGTCGCTAGCGCAGCCGATCGCCTGTTACCTTCGGTTGATGAAGCAGAACGTTTAATTGGTATTTTGCCCAACGCTAAGATGTTAATTTTACCTCACAGCGGTCATGCTTGTTTGTTAGAGTCGGATGTAAATCTGGTGCAAATTTTAAAGGAAGCAGGTTTTTTGAAGTTGGATTGATTTCGCGTCTCCACTCCCTATCCCCTATCCCCTATCCCCTATTCCCTGTTATAAATGTTCGATCGCAGCTTTTCTTTGCAACCATTTCCTAATTCCAAATCTTTACCTTCGATCGCAATTACAGGAAATATCGATCGTCGAGAAAATATATTAGCGATCGATTATTTTTTGGTAGGAAATTTAGAAAATATTTCCCTTCCCGAACCAACAAATACACCAACTCGCAAACATGAATTGTGGGAAGAAACTTGTTTGGAATTTTTTCTGGGCGTTAAAAATTATCCAAGTTATTGGGAATTTAATCTTTCCACGGCAGGAGATTGGAATATTTATCGCTTTCAAGATTACAGACACCGAATGGAAGAAGAAATAGCTTATACTTCTCTTCCATTCCTTGTCGAAAAGCGATCGGATTCTTTATTACTAAGATTGGAACTCGATTTAAATAAAATTGTCCCAGAAGA
Source organism: Xenococcaceae cyanobacterium (assembly GCA_051657945.1). Lineage (GTDB taxonomy): Bacteria > Cyanobacteriota > Cyanobacteriia > Cyanobacteriales > Xenococcaceae > CAZJTL01. The sequence continues at coordinate 11,932 of JBOFLQ010000111.1, forward strand.
CAAATCTTTAGAAATTTCTATCACTGCTGTCGTCAAGCAAATAAATGGTGAAATAACCTATTGGGCGTTAACTCATCCTGGCGATCGCGCAGATTTTCATCGAAGAGATAGTTTTGCGATCGAAGTGTAATGGTTTATTGTCGATCGAAAAAAGGCAATAGGCAACAGGTAAATTTATTTCCTTCTAATTATAATTAACCAAGAAATGAATTTCTTGGCTGAAATATCAAGTCCGTTTAAATTCAGATCTTGCACCTTTGTCAAAAACCCGTCAGCGATTGAAATCGCTGCCTAATACATAAAGTCGTCTAAAGACGACTGGATAGGTTTTTAGTCGTCTTTAGACGACTTCTACTATTAGCCTGGAGTTGAAACTCCAGGTGGTTGTTGAGAATGGTGCAAGATCTCAGTTTAAACGGACTTAGTGTCTTAGACAGAGAATTTATTCTCTGGTTTCCAAGAATGAAATAGCCCTGGATCTTGTTTAGCAATGAACTATCAACTATGAACAATGAATAATGAACTATAAGCATCAAAATTTAACAGATAAAACAAAACCCAAAGCTAATAACATTCCACTAAAAAAATGTAAGTTAACTGCAATAAATTTACAGTTATTAACCTTTTCTGGTTTGTCGTGATTTTCTCGGACGTGACGAATTAATTCATATCCAAAAGGAAAACTACCAAAAACTAGTAACGTCCACCAAGAAAAATAATTAAAAATGGCAAAGATAACAGTAAACAAGAAAATACTTATAGTCAACCAAGTTAAAACTTGCGAACCTTTAGTAGTTCCCAAACGCACGATCGGCGATCGCTTTCCTGCGGCTAAATCGTCTTTAACTTGATGAAAATGAGAGCAAAATAAAATAATCGACGTGCTAATTCCGATGATTACAGACGCAGCTAAACTAACCGAAGAAAAACTTTGAGTCTGAGAATAGTAAGCAGCAGCGATCGCCAAAGGGCCAAAAGTAAAAAAGCAAATAAATTCTCCTAAACCTTGATAACCAAAGCGAAAAGGCGGCCCTTGATAACTATACCCCAACGCACAACTCAACAAAATTAATCCTAATACAGTCCAATCTTGCTGCCACCAAGATATCAATAAAATTCCTAAAAATCCTAAAACCAAGCAAAAATTAGCTATCCAAAAAACTAGCGATTTATTGCCCGTTAAATTCACCACTGAATGCGCCTTATTAACATCAATCCCAGTTTCTGAATCAAAATAATCATTGCTGAGATTGAGCCAAGCAATAATTAAAATGGCTGACCCCAAAAAAGTAAAATATATTTGTGGGTCGAATTGCTGAGTTTGACTGTAAGCAACTGCCGTTCCCACGCTAATAGGAATAACAGCAACGCTATACATCGGTGGTTTAATGGCTGCTAGCCAAAGTTTGCGGTTGTCTGGAGCAATGGTTTTGGTAGTCATCGATCGAGTTCTGAGTTCTGAGTTCGACGGCGCTTTTAATTCTGAGGACACCTCAGAATTCGCGCCTTGAATTCGGAGTTTTGGAGAAATTATTAATGCAATGGCTTGAGTGTAAGTTATCAGTTATTGCTGAAGGCGCAAATAAACTTACAAAAAACTTTACGATCGCTTCAAAATGCCGATGTTCGACACTTAAAATTCATCTCACCAAACTAATTACAAACTAACTTCAAACTTTTAACTTAAAATTTCGAACTTGTGGTGATGGAGATACAATTCGATCGCGAACGTTACGTTTAGCTGTAACCTCCATCTGACAGCCTCCAGAAGGAACGATAGTAATACCGCGACGTTCTGGTTCGATCGCATCTCGATCGCTGAGTTTGAGAACGTATTGAGATAAAACCGTTGCTAAAACTAGTTTCATCTCAAACATAGACAACGCCATACCGATACAGTTGCGATTGCCACCGCCAAAAGGCAAGTATTCGTAAGGAGAAAATTTACGATCGAGGAAACGTTCGGGCATAAATTTATCTGGTTGTGAATAAACTTCTTTGCGTTTATGCGCCAGATAAATACAGGGTACTAAAATCGAGCCTGGTTTGAATTGGTAGCCTTCAATTTCAACAGTCTTTTTAACGATGCGCGGTTGGGCAATTAGGGCGATCGGATAAATTCTCAAGGCTTCCTGACAAACTGCACTAAGTAAAGGCAATTGTGAAATTGCGATCGCATCGGCATCCTTGTCAAGATTGTCTAATTCTCGCTGTAATTTTTCTTGTAAACCAGGCTTGCGATCGACCCAATAAAACGCCCACGCCAAAGCAGAAGCAGTCGTTTCGTGTCCGAGTAAGAGCAAAGTCATCAATTGATCGCGCAATTGCTCGTCACTCATTTTATTGCCTTCTTCATCGCAAGCAGACATTAACAAAGAAAGAACATCTTTGCCATCGCTTTGGCTGCGACGAGAAGCAATTTCCGCATAGATAATGTCGTCGATCGCCTGTCTTTGTCTGACATATTTACCCCAGGGACTCCATTTTCCCAGATTTTGTTGTAGGGGCGCAAAGAAAAACTGAAGTGAGTTTATCGGAGAATTGACGCCTTCGAGAAACGGTATGATTAACTGTTTTAACCGATCGTATCTCTCGCCCGATCGCAAGCCGAAAACTACTTTGAGAATAACTTCTAAAGAAATATCGCACATGCAATCGCGAATCGAAATTGACGAACCGACTTTCCAGTTAGCGATCGCCTCATTGGTAATCTCGGTAATAATTTGACCGTAATTGTGAATTCTTTTACCGTGTAGGGGAGGGAGAAGTAGATGGCGCATGGCTTGATGTTGCTTTCCATCTAACATAATTAAAGATTGAGAACCAACTAAAGGCTTAAATACATAAGTCGATTTGCCAAACTCAAATTTATCTGCATCTGCATTAAGAATGCTACCGATCGCCTCTGGACGACTGAAAAAAACTACAGGAGGAGAGTTAAAACCGAGTAAGCGTAAAGAAAAAGTTTCTCCATACCTTCTAGCGCAGGTTTCTAAAAATTTGATAGGCTGGGCAATGGTGTATAGTATTTGCAGAAAAAATGGTAACTTCGAACCATCAGGTGTGTTCATCGGCTATCTTTTTATCGAATGACCTTACACAAGAATATTAAATTAGTACAATAAAATAAAGCAATAATAAAACGATTTTTATTTGTTTCTAAAAACAATGGCTGAGGTTGACAAGTAATGACACAATCTAGGATATCTACACCAGTTATCCACTCTTCACAATCCATTTTTGAAGATGTAAGCGATTTTAATTATTTCAAAATAAATGAGCCGCAAAAAATTGTTGAGAATACTACCACAAAGATTCTCAGTTTTTCACAAAAAATTGACTGCCTCGATCCTTTAGCATTTTTGCAGAAATTTGCTCGTCGCGATCGACTACATTTTTATTGGGAAAATTCCAACAAACAAGAAGCGATCGCAGCTTGTGGCACTACGCAATTAATCAATACAGACTCTGTCGATCGCTTTGGACAAGCCCAACAATTTATTAACAATTGTTTAAAGAAAACAATTAGAAAAGGCAATACAGATATTACTGGATCTGGGCCACATTTTTTCTGTAGCTTTACGTTTTTTAACGATGGCGAAAATGAATGCTCTCCGTTTCCAGCAGGGACAATTTTCTTGCCTCAATTTCAGGTTTACAAGAAAAATTCAACCTGTGTTTTTGTCGCTAATATTCTTATTAGCGATCGCGATAATATCAAACTTTTAAGCGAACAACTCAGCCAAAAAATTAAAGCAACAAATTGGAAAGAAAAAGATTTAATTCAACTAAATTTAGATAGCTTAAATCCCTCAAAAATTCAAGCAAAAATCGAACAATCTCACGATTTAAAATCAACAGTTGAATCAGCACTAAGCGCGATCGAAAAAAAAGAACTGAGTAAAATTGTCGTCGCCAGCGCGATCGACGTTTTCTCAGCCAGTCCCTTCCAAACCATTGCTACCCTCAATAACTTACGCAAGCGCCACCCCGACTGTTATATATTTTCCACCAGCAACGGCAAAGGACAAAATTTTATTGGTGCTAGTCCCGAACGCTTAATTAGTATACAAGATCGTCAGTTAGTCACCGACGCTTTAGCTGGATCGGCACCGAGAGGAAAAACCGTCGCAGAAGACGTGCAGCTAGCCAACCAACTCTTAAAAAACAGAAAAGAAAAACGAGAACATCAAGCGGTTAGCGACTTTATTAGCGAACGTCTGCGCGAGTTAGGTTTAACACCCCAGCAACTGCCATTACAAATTTTACAACTATCCAATATCCAACATTTGTGGACACCAATATACGCTCAGTTACCCCAAGATCTCAAACCGCTCAAAATCGTAGCGCAATTACATCCCACCCCAGCAGTAGCAGGCGTACCCGCCCAAATTGCCTGCGATCGCATCCGCCAATACGAAAACTTCGATCGCTCTCTCTATGCTAGCCCTCTTGGTTGGATCGATAGTCAAGGAAATAGTGAATTTGTCGTCGGTATTCGTTCGGCACTGATCGAAGGAAACCATGCCAGACTTTATGCTGGTGCTGGTATCGTCGCAGGTTCGAATCCAGACAAAGAAGTTGCCGAAGTTCAACTCAAATTCCAATCACTACTAAACGCTCTAATCTAAGTGCTTGATTTTCGTAACACCAATACGCTTTGGGCATCAATATTAGTAGAAACGCTGTATCGATCGGGATTAACTACTGCTGTAGTTTGTCCCGGTTCTCGTTCTACACCTCTAACCATTGCCTTTGCCCAACATCCCCACATCGAAGCAATTCCCGTTTTAGACGAACGTTCTGCTTCTTTTTTTGCCTTGGGCATTGCCAAAAAAACAAAAATACCCGTAGCGTTGGTATGTACTTCAGGAACGGCGGGAGCTAACTTTTATCCTGCAATTATCGAAGCAAAAGAGAGTCGCGTACCACTATTAATCTTAACAGCCGATCGCCCTCCAGAATTGCGTCATTGTCATGCAGGACAAACCATCGATCAAATAAAACTCTACGGTAACTATCCCAACTGGCAAGCAGAATTAGCCATACCTTCTGCTGAGATGTCAATGCTGCGCTATTTACGGCAGAACATCATACAAGCGATCGAGCGATCGCAACTTCCCACTCCTGGTGTAGTTCATCTCAACATACCATTTCGCGACCCCCTCGCACCAATTTCCCAACCAAATATTGTAGGGGCGAATGGCCATGCTTCTTTCAGAAAAGCGGATTCTGTAGAGACGCGAGATCTCGCGCGGCGGGGGAACAAATCCGAGGCAACCTCGGATTTTCCCGCCTTGTCTCTAGCATCAGAATATAAAGCGCCTCCCCTA
>JBOFLQ010000112.1:0-6572 GCA_051657945.1 Xenococcaceae cyanobacterium
GCCATCAAACTCTCAATCAAGCTTTTGTTTGTCTTTCGATCGACAATACTAACTATTATTTTCAAAAGCTTTATGAGTAGCAACCACTGTATAATTACGTAATTAATCAAAATAATAATAAATTTTTAATAACTACTAATAGGGCAAGGGGCAACGGGCATTGGGCAACGGGCATCGGGCAATGGGACGGGGCGTTTAAACATCGGAGGAAACCTCCGATGCCAGCCCCTCCAGAGGGCAGAGGGTAACAGCCGTTTTTTACTTCTTGCTTCCCACCCTTCCCACACCCCCCACACCCCCCACACCTCCCTATCCCCTATCCCCTATCCCCTATTCCCTATTCCCTATTCCCTATTCCCTAGTTTTTTAGATTAAAGTCTTAAAACCTGGCAAAATCAGAGAGCAACGAGCCATGAAACTATCGAGCCAGTTTTTTAGAGATTTAAGTTGTTCTTGGCTGGCAACTTCAGTTATCGAACCAGAAAAGATTAATTTGCCAGTGCGATCGAATTGAAATTTTTGTAACCATTCTAGTTTTGGTTTAGTAGCTTCTAAATATTGGGCGGTAAGTGTATTACCTAAATACTTACAACTAAATTTACAAATAGAATTAAACAACGCTAATAATTCAGAAATACTCGTTTCACCTTTTTCTACTTCATCAGAAATTTTGAACATTCCCGCTTGTGCTGGATTAAAATTAATATCAAATTGGGTATGACTACTGTAGTAAGCTCCTGTTAGTAATGCTCCTTTTAATAAAGCTTCTTTTAAGTACGCTCCATCTAAATGAGCGCCCATGAGATTAGCTTTGTTGAGGTTTGCTCCCATTAGTTGAGCGCCATTCAAGAAAGCACCAATTAGATAAGCGCCTTGTAGATTTACTCCATTATTTAATAATGCCCGTATTAATTGAGTTTCGTTGAGACTGGCACTAGTTAAATTGGCTCGATCGAAATTAGCCTCGATCGCTGAAGCCTCGTCTAAATCTGCTTCGAGTAGATTCGCCTCGCTAAAATCTGCTTCATCCAAACAAGCTCCTCTAAGATTGCAATCGGTTAAATTTGCACCTCTCAAGTTAGCTTTATTAAAGTTGATTTTCTCTAGTTCAATGCCTTGTAAATTAGAGCCTTGTAGGTCGATTTTAGCAAAATTCCTCTCGCCCAATTTATATCTTTTCTTTAATTCAGCAATGCTAATCGTAGGCATATAATTTGTTTCGATCCACTCGCCATCAATGTTCGCATTAGAATCGAGTTATCGTCAAAAAATTTCACTTTATTTTTTTAAAGATTAGCTAAAATTAAAGGCTAATTTTATTCACAAATTTAATTGAAGCCAATCGAGTCAAGCGATCTTAGAACTTTGACTCGATTGGCTTCGTTTGGACGAAATGCAATCGCGAGTTTAAAAATACGATTCAATCGACACGATCGTATTACTTTGTTTGAAATTATGACCATAGTATAATCACGCAATTGTAGAGACGCGACCGGTCGCGTCTCTACATAGATTTCGCGTCTCTACATAGATTTCGCGCTGCGCGTCAAATAGCTGATTTATCCACCGCTAATTTTGGCTTTATAACCCAGCTTAATTAAAATTTCGAGAATTTTTTGCTTGCAATCGCCTTGAATTTCAATCGCGCTGTCTTTAAGCGTACCGCCGCTACCGCATTGAGCTTTTAATTGTTTGAGAAGTTGGTTTAAGGTTTCTGGTTTGCTGCGAAAACCAGTGATAATTGTGACAGTTTTGCCTTTTCGTCCCGATCTAGTTGCTTGTACTCTCAAATTTTGTTGGTTTGGTGGTAAATCGGGAACACCTCTTTCTAAAGCTTCAGAATTCTCGACATTACCAAATTCTTGATAAGCAATTCGCTTTTGATTTTTAGAAGACATAAATATTTGCAGATCGATCGAGCGTCAAATTGAGTCCTAATAAAGACAACAATATAATCGTTAATCTTAATATTTACTTGCGAAATAATCGAGCCAACATTAATGATTGGCGATCGAATAACTGAGCGATCGCATAAACAATAAATCCTGCCGTCATACCTGGTAGCACTTCATAAATAAGATTTGACCATTTAAATACAAAACTCCAGGCGATCGCAACCACAATACCAACAATCATCATCAATAAAGCTACTGGAGTTTTAACAGGTAGTTGCCCAATCCTGACTAAAATTAATGGCCCCAAACCCGCAGCTAAAGCCGACCAAGAAGAAGTAACTAACAGAAAAACATTATCGTCACCAGCTAAAGCAATACTCATGACGATCGCCGCCACACTCAGCGTTCCTAATTTCACCATTCTATAAGATTTAGCAAACTGAGGTGCTATATCTTGAGTGAGCGCCGCCGAACAACAGAGTATTTGCGAATCAGCAGTAGACATAGTTGCGGCGAATACTCCTGCCAGCATTATTCCCACAAAAAATGCAGGTAATAAATCCTCTGCTAGATAAAATAATGCTAATTCTGGATCGCCGTTTGTTATCAAATCGGGCAAAACCACTCTCGACACCAAACCAATACCAAACGCAGAAAAAGAAGTAATCAGACTGGCTATAATTTTAATATTAAGAGCTAATTTGACATTTTCTGGTGAATCGATCGCCATTGCTCGCGTTAGAATATGAGGCTGACCGATTACGCCAAAACCTGCTGCAATCCAACCGACAAAAAAAGGAATAAAACCCAGAGGCAAATTCGTCGGACTAAAATTAACAAGTTGAGTATCGATCGCGCTTAACTGCGTCCAGATTTCGCCAAATCCACCACCACTAACAATCGCCACAACTAAAAGCAGCAGCAGCGAACCAATCATTACGACTCCTTGTACCGCATCCGTCCAAATTTCGGCACGAACTCCCCCAGAAAAGCAGTAAATAATAACTATTGCCGCTCCCAGTACGATGCCTAAATAATAATTCCAATCAAAGACAACGTTTAGTGCTTTACTTCCCGCTACTAGTTGCGATGCAGCATACGAACCAAGAAAAGCAATAATAATTATGCCTGAAACGATCGAAATCCAGCGATTACCAAAAGTTTTTTGAGCCAAAAAATTGGAAACCGTATCAGATGAAGTGTCTTCTGATAGTTCTCTGAGTCGTTTGAAAAAGAATAACCAGGCTAGATAATCTCCGATCGCCCAGCCGATCGTCAACCAAATTGCAGAGACTCCAATTTTATAGGCAAAACCAACTTGACCGAGAAACAACATACCACTTTGTCCCGTTGACATTGCCGATAATGCCGTCAGCCAAGGATTGACATCACGACTGGCTAATAAATAATCGGCAGTAGTACTTTGCTTGTAACTTGAAGAATAAATGCCGACAAAGACAATTAAAACAAGAAATCCAATAAACGCTACTGCAATAAATAACTGATTTGCCATTTTAACTGACGATGCGTTCCTTGCGGCTGGTTTGGATATCGAGACGCAACAAAATCTAAAATGCGGCTCTAGTTACGAATGTTAACATTAATGGAGAAATAGAAAAATCCTACCTTCGCAAGTTTTTTTAACATTTACCACTCAGCGTTGAGTAAATTGTTGCCTGTTCCCTAATCCCTAATCCCTATCCTCTAATCCCTAATCCCTATCCCCTTCCCCTCTATAGATGAAACCAAGCAGTTAAAGCGATCGCCAAAGCATCAGCAGCATCGTCTGGTTTGGGAATTGAATCGAGATCTAACTCTCGCGCTACAGCTTCTTGTACTTCCTGTTTATCTGCCTTTCCATATCCAGTTAGAGTTTGTTTGATTTGGGGCGGCGCAAATTCAACGTAAGGTAAATTTTTTTGTGCCAAAACCAAGATCAAAACTCCCCTTGCTTGGGCAACGGTGATAGTGTTACCCATGCGATAAAAAAATAATTTCTCGATCGCCACCAAATCGGGATTGGTTTCTTCAATTACAGCATGTAAATCTTCATAAATCGTACATAACCTGTCTCCTACAGGAGTTCTGGCACTCGTTTCAATAATGCCAAAATCCAATACCTGAATCGGTTTGTCAATTGTTCCCTGAGTAGTTGTCTGACAAACGATTGCCCCAAAACCCAAAATTGCTATTCCTGGATCGAGTCCCAAAATTCGTTTTTCCATATTTAAATTGAATATTTGGCTGTTTTTCCTGCCTTTTGTCTTTTGCCAACCAGTAAATTAAGTGCGTCTTGCTTATTGCTTTTCCCCATTTTTTGAGTACTATGGCAGGTGTATTATCATCGGTTCTAAAAAGCCAAAAATTGGATCGATCGCCCTAATCCCGATAAAATTCTGTCATTACTTTGCTATTCATCAAAGCTTTTTTCTCTAACTTTCTCTATTCATACAAGCCTTACAAAATCTCTTGGTAAAAATGGGAAATTCGCCCTCTGTCAAAAAAAAAGCTCCTTATCAAGTAAATCGATGGTTTAAATGGCTGTCGCCTGGATTATTTGTCAAGCGCTGGTTATTAATCAGCGCTGGCGGTTTATTCCTCTCAGTGTTGGGTTTGGCAATTTGGGTAAAGTTAACCCCTATCTATCGGCTACTGGAGATAACCTCAGAAACGATCGAAACATTAGCCAAAATTCTTCCCAATTATATATCTGGGCCTCTGGCGATCGCCTTTGGCTTATTTTTGGTGTTTTGGGGTCAATCTCGTACCGTAGGCTCGATTACTGAGGTACTCAAACCAGAAGGCGACGAAGAACTGGTCGATATGTTGCTCAATCACCGTCGCTTGAATCGAGGGCCCCGCATCGTGGCGATCGGCGGCGGAACGGGGCTTTCGACCTTGCTTAGAGGCTTAAAACGCTATAGTTCTAATATTACTGCTATTGTTACCGTTGCTGACGATGGCGGTTCGTCGGGAAGACTGCGTCGCGAAATTGGCGTTCTTCCTCCAGGTGATATTCGTAACTGTTTGGCAGCTTTGGCAGATGAAGAAAAATTATTAACCGAATTGTTTCAATATCGCTTTCAAGCAGGTGATGGTTTAGTCGGACACAGTTTCGGTAATCTTTTCTTAACGGCGATGAGCGAAGTCACGGGAGACTTAGAACTAGCGGTTGCTGCGAGTTCTAAGGTTTTAGCGGTTAGAGGTCGAGTTTTACCAGCTACCTTAAGCGATGTTTGTTTGTGGGCAAAATTAGCTGACGGTAGAATTATTGAAGGTGAATCTAGTATTACCGACGCTCAAGGTAAAATTGTCGATTTTGGCTGTACACCCGAAAATCCTCCTGCCCTTCCCAGTGCGATCGCCGCGATCGAAGAAGCAGAATATATTATTATCGGCCCAGGTAGTCTGTATACTAGCGTTATCCCCAATTTGTTAGTACCAGAGATTGGTGCAGCGATCGCGCAATCTAAAGTTCCGCGTATTTACATATGCAACATTATGACTCAACCAGGAGAAACGGATGGTTATACTGTTGCCGATCACATCAGAGCGATCGATCGTATTTGTGGGATGAAATTGTTTGATGCCGTCCTCGCTCATCGTAAAGCCCCGTCGCCGCAAACTTTGAAGCGCTACGCTCAAGAACATTCTCATCCAGTATTTTTAGACCGAGAAGATATCGCTCGTCTCGGACGCAGAATTGTTTTAGCTAATGTTATGGATGAGGACGAAGAAACTGGCTATGTCAGGCACAATCCAGAACGTTTAGCTAGAGTTTTGTTGCGATGGTATACGGGTAAATGGCAGCCGAAAATATGAATTAATTTATGGTCGATAGTATAAGAAAGTATTGAAGTTATTATTAATTTAAATTAATTAAGTTTTTCAGATGTTTATAATTTAAGATTCGATCGAGAAGCAAATAAACATATAACATTAATTTGCAATTGTTAAATTTGGTAATAATAAAGCTTCGATCGAATTGGTATAAAAAAAAGATGGGATTTACAAATAACTTACAACTTGATTAGTTTCTTATAAAAATTTATTTAGAGGAGCAGGCGCTTATCCTATAAATATAGATGAAACTAATAATTTGTCGGTTTTGCAATCCCATCTGGATTACTTGGCATGTACATAATATTAACAATCAATGATTAAGTTAATATAATGACAACTAGTTTTTCTATGAAATTTAGATGAATTTTGTTAGCAATAACTAGTCATAGCTCCTCAAACAGCGATCGTTAAAAACTCCTAAAGTTTCTCTAATTTCTAGAAAACCTATTTGCGATCTTTATATAAAAAAGAATGCTCTCAAATAATTCGGTGGATGCCTATGGCACAGTTCGATCGCCTATGAATCGATTTGCGACCGTATGGATTTTACGCCAACAGTTTAGACATGTACAAAATTAAGTAGGTTTCACTCGAATCATGGCGATTGCCCAAAGGCGACGCTACGCGATCGCCCAATGCTGTTATATTTAAAAAATAAATCTAGTTTTAAAGCAACAGTTTTTATGATAGTCGATACAACGTCTGCGCGGGTGTCCCCAGTCTCAGCAGTCAACGGCGGACTGGGGAGGGTGCTTCGCGGCGATGAAACGAAGTGGAATCGCCAAATTAACTTGTAGGTGAGTCCACAGGCTGGATATACTTTTTGAGCCGTTC
>JBOFLQ010000113.1:0-4688 GCA_051657945.1 Xenococcaceae cyanobacterium
GGACAATATCCACCCACTGAGCGAGATGCTCGCCTGTAATCAAACAGAATTACATATTAATTGGTTTAGATCGCGACCATAAACCTTGTCAGCAAAATCGTTCCAATCTTTTTCTAACCAGCTTTGACTATTCATCGTAGCCTTTTGAATTTCCATCATGAAAGGACGGCGAATTTTCTCATACTTGCTAAACTCATTAACTATCATCTTTTCATTATCTAAAGCATTATTATTAATAATCTTAGTAATCAAAGCGGAAATTAAAGCCGCATCCTCAAAACCTTGATTAGCCCCTTGTGCGGCAAAAGGAGGCATACCATGAGCCGCGTCTCCCACTAATACCAATCGTCCACTACTCCAAACGGGTTTAGAATCAATAGGAATATTTGCTGGATGAATATAATAAGGACGATAAAATAATCTTTCAGTAGGCGATAAATTGACCAAATGACCGAAAATGGGTGGAAAATTAGCTTTTTTTAAAACCTCTACCGCCAAACAGATCGTCTCTTCTGGAGACTTATTTTGTATCGAATCTAAATCCAAAGGAGTATGAAGGAGATAACCGAGTGTATTATTATTGCCGCGCAATAAAATAAGTCGAGACAATTCTAAATCCTTAGAATTAGATTTAGCAGAATCATGACGCAATGTAATTACTCGATCGCCTTGAAAATATTTATCTTCTAATTGTTGAATAATTTCATCGGGTACATCGTCAATTTGTAAACAACCAATTGCAGCAAAGCCAGAATATTTAGGTTTCGCCCATTGACTCAATTCCGAATTCTCGTAAAGTATCTGCCGAATCGTGGAATTAATTCCATCCGCCGCCACAACTAACCTAGCTCGAAATTCTCTGCGATCGAACTCTGATTCTGTATCTAAATCTGGTTTTGATGGTGTTACATCTGTTGATTCGTTTAATTCGTTTGTAGAATCGGAATTAGATTGCTCTAATTTACTGCTTTCCCAATGAGCAAAGGGATTACGATCGCAACAGATATCTGGTTCGCAAATACAAGTTATTTGTATCAATTCATCGCCTTTGGTAACTTCAACGCAACGATGATTGGCTCGAACAATTTCTGGAGGCAGTAAATTTCTCAGAGTAGTTTGCAAGTCATACCAAGAAAGTGATATTCTTCCCTCGCCATAACGATTAAACCAAGTTTCAAATTCTAAAGAATTAGAATAAATAATTTTTCCTTGCAAGTTTTTCTGATTCCATGCTCTCGGTCGAGCGGTTTTTTTCTCTTGAGGTTTGAGAAGGTTTAACTTTGTTTGCAAAAGCTTCTTGTAAGCTCGATCGTCCATGTATTTAATTGCCTTCAAGCCATTAGGCAAAATATCGACCACTTGCCCAACTCGCCGAAAACTTTGAGTTCGATCGATTACCAATATATTATCGATACCGCGTTTACGTAGGGCGATCGCCGTTGCCAATCCCACCGGACCGGCACCAACAATTAAAACATCGTATATCTTATCTTTTGATGAAATAGAATTTTGTTCTACACTCATATTTTCTCATCAAATTAAGTTTGCATTTTCTACTCTCTCAAAAAAAAGAATAAATGTCTAAAAAGTTGGTTACACAAGCCCGATCGAATTATTTCCCAGTTTCGATCGACATACAAAATTTACGATCGAGGCGATCGAATGAAAATAATTAAATTTACAATTGCTTAAAAAATTAGGTAGCAATTATTATTTCTAGCCCCTAGCCTAAGCGCCCCTAATCCCTAATCCCTAGCCCCTAATCTCTAACCCCTAGCCCCTATTCTATGTTGAAATTAAATGGCAAACGAGCGTAAATTCCTTTGGGATCGTTGATACTTTGCAGTATTTCTAATTCTGATTTTAATTTAAGGAATTCGTTAGTAATTGGATCTAATTTTTTGCCAGCTTGTAACTCTTGAACGCTAAAAATGCGATCGATCACTTCTTCTTCAAACGATCGCTGTTGGGGATATTCTTCTACGTCCCAACCTTTTTTCCCTAGCTTGGCTTTTTCCGCAGCATAGGCGATCGCTTCAGAGAGTCCGCCAATGCGATCGACTAAACCAATATTTTTAGCATGTTGACCCGACCAAACTCTACCTTGAGCAATTTGACTAACTTTATCTTTAGATAAATTACGGGCTTCGGAAACTTTATCGAGAAATAAATCGTAAACTAAATTGACCGATTTTTGATAAATAGCTAATTCTGCCGTTGTTTTGGCGCGAACGTTAGTTTTAATATCGGCATAAGGACTAGTTTTAACTACATCTGAAGTGATGCCATTATTTTTAGCAATTTTTTCTAGATTGGGTAGTAATCCAAATACGCCGATCGAACCAGTAATGGTATTTTCTTGTGCGAAAATATAATCGCCTCCCGTAGCAACCCAATAACCGCCAGAAGCCGCATAATCACCCATAGAAACGATAACTGGTTTTTTCTTGCGGGTGAGTAAAACTTCTCTAAGGATTTCTTCTGAAGCGGTGGCACTACCACCAGGACTGTTGACGCGCAAAACCACTGCTTTGACATCGTCGTCTTCTCTTAGTTTACGAAAAATTCCGACAAAGCGATCGCTACCAATTTCAGAGATGCCACCTTTGCCACTAACAATCGTACCATCAGCGTAAATAATGGCAATTTTTCGATCGCTCGAATTTTTTTGAATTGACTCGCTCTCGAAACTGGCATATTCTTCAATGGGAATATGACGAAACGATTTACTTTTTTGGTCAGATCCTGTCTGTTTTTTAAGCTCTTCGACTACTTCATCAAAATAAGCGACATTATCTACTAATCCCGAAGCTTGTGCTTCTTTTGCATTTAAAATAGCTTGAGAGTTAGTAATTTCTACAATTTTCTGAGATGAAAGTTTCCGACTCGTACCGACTGACTTAGCAAAGTTAGCCCATAAATCATTTAATAACTGTTGGGTTTGCTCTCGGTTTTGAGGAGAAATATTTTGTCTGGTATAGGGTTCTACTGCTGCTTTAAAATCACCAACGCGAATTACTTGAACGCCAATACCATATTTTTCCATAGCACCGCTAAAAAATATTTGTTGCGAACTCAAGCCATTAATTTCTAACGATCCTAATGGGTTTAAAATTAGGCGATCGGCAACAGAAGCAAGATAATATTTTTTTTCGCTCCAGTCAATATCGTAAGCAACAATTTTTTTACCAGCAGCGCGAAACTTTTCTAAAGCTGTACGAATTTCTTCAAGAGTAGCATAGCCGTTGAGGGTTTCTGCATTTCTACCATCTAACAAAAGACCGATAATATTTTTATCTTTAGTGGCTTTGTCGAGAGTTTCTAAGACTTGACGTAGAGTAATTGTCTTTTTTTCTTCACCAGAAAAAGTTTGTCCGAGACTCGAAGGTAAACGATTATCGCGAACTTCCATCGACAAATCAAACACTAAAAAAGATTTATCTTTTACTTGTGGTTGTTCTTCTGTAGATGTAGCTGTCATTAATAATAAGACTAATCCGCTAGCCCCTACGGCAAGAAACAGCGTTAGTCCTACCAGACTACCAATAATGCTGGCAAAAGTTTGCTTGATAAATTGACCCATTAGCGCAATTTTTTATAATTATTGTGAGGAACTATATCTCGATCATTCCCAATCTTTTTTGATTAGCTATCTTTTTTATTTTAACGAGCAATGGGCAGAGGGCAGAGGGCAGAGGGACGGCGGATAAACAAATCGGAGGACACCTCCGATTTTTCCGCCTCCAGAGGGCAGAAGGTAACAGCCGTTTTTTACTTTTTACGCGGCACACTTGCTACTTGCTACTTTTCTCGACACTCCCCACACTCCCTACCCGAAACACACCTCCCACACCCCCCACACTCCCAATACCTATCCCCTACTCCCTCTTTATAAGCGCATTAGATTGCTTGAGATCGGCTAAAGTAGCATTGCCAGTACAAAAGAGAACGGTAGTAATTTCGGCGATGAGCAATTCTGTTAATTCTGCCAAGGCATCAGGAGATTCGGCGGCGGCTTTGAGAAATGGAAGTGCTAAACCTGCTAAGTCAGCACCGAGAGCGATCGCTTTAGCCGCATCCAAACCATTTCGCAAACCTCCCGAAGCAATTAAAGGGACGTTAGGATAACGATCGCGAATTTGCACGATACATTCTGCTGTGGGTATGCCCCAATCGGCGAAAGTATTACCCAGTTGCCTTTGCATTTTTGTTTCGGCACGTTCGCTTTCAACTCGCGCCCAAGAAGTACCACCAGCGCCAGCAACATCGATCGCGCTTACTCCCGCTTCAAGTAGTTTTTCTGCCATGTTTGCCGAAATACCATTACCAACTTCTTTGGCGATAACTGGTACGGGCAATTGCGAGCATAAACTTTCGATTTTGTCAAGAAGTCCTTTGAAATTGATATCACCGCGAGGTTGAATACATTCTTGGAGGGGATTGAGATGCAAAATTAGCGCGTCTGCTTCTAGGATTTCGACAACGTGCAGACATTGTTCGCAACCATAAGTATAGTTGAGTTGAACGGCTCCGAGATTGGCGAATAGAAGAATATCGGGCGCGATCGCGCGGACGGCAAAAGTATGAGCTAAATCGGGTTTTTCAACGGCGACGCGTTGCGAACCAACTCCCATAGCTAGTTGATAAGTTTGGGCGACTTCTGCCAATCGATAGTTGATAATTTTGGC
>JBOFLQ010000114.1:0-2276 GCA_051657945.1 Xenococcaceae cyanobacterium
GTTGCTACTACTAGTTCGGCTTTAGCTGGATTGAGTTATTGGTCTTTTGCGATTGGCGATACTGTAAATTGGTTGATAGGCTCGATCTTAAGTAGCTATTATTCCGGTCATCGTCTTCGTTTCAAAATCGTTCCCGAAGTTAGGTCGGAAGTTATTTCTTATAGTCTTGGTGTGGCTGGATCTAATTTGGGTTACTACACCAATGCCAATGTTGATAATTTGGTAGTTGGAAAATTACTTAGTAGTACTAGCCTCGGATTTTACAATCTTGCCTATCAGTTAACCATGGCACTCTCGGCAATTTTAACTTCAGTCAATTTGCAATTGGGAATGACTGTCTTTGCCAAACTTACCTGCGATCGAGAACAAAAAAAAGCTTTATTTAAAGTTGTCGAACAAACTGCATTGCTAATGACTCCAATTTACTGTTTATTTTTTTTAGTAATAGATGAACAGGTCGTTAGTTTTCTTTTTAGTCCCAAATGGATTCCAATATGTAGCGTAATTCCTGGCTTATTAGTTTTTGCTTATTTTCGCGTAATTAATAGTTCATTAGATTCAATGTTATGCGCTAGAGGTTATTCCCAGATTAGCGCTAGAGTCAATCTTCAAATTGCGCCGATCGCCGTGTTGGGATTTATTTTAGGAGCGATGAATGGCGGAATTGTCGGTGTTAGTATTGCAGTTGCTTTAATCTTAGGAATTGGCTGGACACTATACTGGTGGGCAGTTGGTTGTAAAAAAATGGGTTGGTCGGCGCTCGAATTTTTAATTCCCTGTTTTATTCCTTTATTTTTGGCGATACCAGCTTTATCAACTTCTTACAATTTACCCTTAATTTTTAAGCCAATTACTTTTATGATTATTTATATAACTTTAATATGGTGCTTCTTGCCCAAAAAATTTACCGAATATTCGCGCTTAATTTCTAATTTTTTACAATCTAAAGGCGCAAATCGCTTACTTGGCAATTTCAAGAAAACCAAAAAGTAATTGTTATTTTTGCCGAGCAAATACATTTCAGTTTATGTCTAGATTAAAAGTACTTTTAGTACCAGACTTTTTTAATTGGGTGTTGGGGAATTGGGTTAGAGAAATTGTCAAAGTTGGCAAACAACACGACTATTATTTTTTCTCCCAGCAAATGATTGACTATTATCCTCGCGAGTGGAAATCATTGCTCGATCGAGTCGATCTCGTTCATGTTTTGACTGATGTTAACACCGAGCAATTAAACATTCCCAAACACTTACCGAGAATTAATTCAATCCATCACGTCGTCGCATGGCAAGACGTAGAAAATATTACCCAAACCAGCGACGCGATCGCTGTTGTGGCGACAGAGTGGCAAAAATATCTGATGGAAAAAGGTATTTCACCAGCCAAAATTCATTTATTTAATTACGGTATCGACACCAACGAATTTTATCCTCTCGGCGATCGTCGCCAAGCTAGAACCAAATTAGGAATTGACAGCGATAGTTTCTTAATTGGTTACAGCGCCAAATACACTAGCGATGCTGGCGGGCGTAAAGGCATAGATGTCTTGTTGACAAGCTTGAGAATGCTAGCAGAGCGAGGACAAAAATTTGGCGTTGTGTTGACAGGACCGGGTTGGAAGAGAGTAGTCAAGCAACTTAAAAGTTACGGCATTTTTGAAGTCTACTACTTTCCTTTTCTTGCCGAAGAGATGATGCCAATTTATCACAACGCTCTCAATACTTATGTTACCACTTCTACAATCGAAGGTGGGCCAGTACCAGTTTTTAAAAGTATGGCTTGTGGAGTGCCAGTAGTAACAACTCCAGTAGGAATGGTTAAAGATTATATCGAAGATGGAATCAATGGTTTAATCGTTGCCAAAGGTGATGCAGAAGAAACAGCCAGAGCGATCGAGAAATTGATAAACTCATCTCAATTATCTGCTTCTTTAGCAAAAGCAGGTTTGCAAACGATTGCCACTCATCTAACTTGGGATAAAGTTCTAGCGGGAATCGAACAATTTTACCAACAGATTTGGGAGGAAAAAAACGACCCAAAACAAAGCGATCGCGCTACCAAAATTTTAAACCCAGCAAGACAAAGACAATTGGTACTAGAGCGAGATGAATATATTTGGAATCTCAAACTTTGCTATAGAGGACACTTGCAACAAGGACTTCGAGGAATGCTGACAACCAATCCAAAATTTATCTTTTCACAGACCACTAAAGTAATTGCCACAGAAATTCTGCTTTTGTCAAACAAAAACTAAAACTTACGAAGTCGAAGCAGGC
>JBOFLQ010000115.1:0-2031 GCA_051657945.1 Xenococcaceae cyanobacterium
ACTCTCTATTTCACTGCTACTAACAGCACCAATGGTACCGAACTATGGAAGCTAGATAGCAATGGCAACCCAGTGTTAATAGACGATATTGCTCCTGGCATTATCAGTTCTAATCCAGATAAACTTAGCTACGAAAACAACAAACTTTACTTTTGGGCTAGTAATAGTATCGATGGTAGAGAACTTTATTCTTTGTCAATATCAACCAATCAAAGCCCAACCGATTTAACTCTGGGCAACACATCCATCAACGAAAATGTAGCTGCTAATAGCGTCGTCGGAACTTTTAGTACTACCGATCCCGATCTTGGCGACACTTTTACTTACAGCCTAGTTGCAGGTACGGGAAGTACGGATAATTCTGCTTTTACTATTGAGGACAATCAGTTAAAAATTAACTCCTCTCCCGACTTTGAAACCAAATCCACTTACAACATTCGCGTCAAAACCACCGACGGGGGTAACTTATTTTTCGAGAAACAGTTAACCATTAATATTACCAATATCAATGAAATTATTGGTAGTAGTGGTCGCGATAGTTTAATTGGAACTAACAGCGATGATGAGATGCTTTCTTTCGATGGTGACGATACTCTGATCGGTAGCTTAGGCGCAGATAATCTTCGAGGAGGAGGAGGTATCGATCGCGTTATTTATAATCTTTCTCCAGTAGCAGTTAATGTCAATCTCAATACTGGTGTTGGTATTGGTGGTGATGCTGATGGCGACAAATACGAAGGAATCGAAAACGTCGATGGTTCTCGTTTCAACGATACTCTAACTGGAGATGACAATAACAATTGTTTCTATGCTGGTAAAGGTAATGACAGCCTGATTGGTAATGGTGGTAATGACTATCTCTTTGGTGAAAATGGCAATGATTTAATTATTGGTGGGAATGGTTTGGATAAACTCTATGGCGGTAACGATAACGATACCCTCACAGGAGATGCCAGTAACGATACTCTAAGCGGTGGTAGCGGTAACGATCGCCTTGTCGGTACTAATGCTACTAGTAAGGGTGTTAATGAAATCGATCGCCTATTGGGAAATCTGGGTAATGATGTCTTTGTTTTGGGTACTAATACGACATCTTTTTACGATGATGGCAACAATACCAATAAAGGCATTAATGATTATGCTTTAATTGTTGATTTCAATCCTGCCAATGACGCGATCGAGTTATTTGGAAGTAATAGTTATTATTTGGCTACCAATCCGATTAATACTCCTGTAGGAATGGGTATCTTTATCGATAATGATGGTACTAGTGGAGTCAGTAGCAAGGATGAGTCGATTGCCATTCTAGCTAATTCGACTTTGAGTGCTGGTGCGATTACTAATTCCACTGCTGGTTTTAGTTTTGTTTAGACTTAGATCTTGCACCATTGTCATCAACCGACAGAGAATTAATTCTCCGTCTCATACATTAAGTCCATTTCAATGGACTGAAATACTTATTCAGTCGTCTTAAGACGACTTTGTATATAAGGGCTGCGATTTCAATCGCTGACGGTCATTGAGAATGGTGCAAGATCTGAGCTATTGCAATTCGCGACTGTGGTCACATCATTTGAAAATTTCTGTAAAATCGATCGAAATGCATATAACATCTGAAAAATTCACCGTTCGCAAACGCTTTGCTTTGACAATATCTCGCGGTACGACTAGTCAAACAACTAATCTTTGGGTGCGTCTAGAAGAAGATGGTATAGAAGGATGGGGCGAAGCTTCTCCGTTTGCAGTTGTAGAAGGCGAACGAGAAGATATAGATGAATTACTGAGTCAATTTAAATATATCGTACCCAAATTAGAGCAATACAGTGCTTGGGATCGACAGAGTATTGAAGAAATTTTGTTAAAAGAAAAAATTTTTTCCTCGTTGAGAGCGGCGATCGATATGGCGTTGCACGATTGGTTGGGAAAAGTAGCAGGATTACCTTTATGGCGGATGTGGGGGTTAGATCGATCCCGCATCGTACCTATTTCTGTAACCATCGGTATTAGTTCGCCAGAAAATGCCAAGCTGAG
>JBOFLQ010000116.1:0-7256 GCA_051657945.1 Xenococcaceae cyanobacterium
GAATTTGGTGACTTCTAAAAACCAATAAGTTCCGTGCATAATCATGGCGGAAACTGGCATGGTGGTAGATGTTTCCAAACCGTTAAATTGAAGACCGATTCCGCTTAGTTGCGGAATTAAAATATATGTATAAATTAGAGCGATAATAACTAGAATTGCCGCAAAAACAACCGACCAAACTTGTTTGGAGGTGCGATTTAAAATGAGGCAACTAGTTAAAACTAAAGCGGCACAAAGTAATTCAACTCGATTAAAAACACCATAAATAGTGTAACCAGCGCTGGCAAATCCTCCTTGACTCATCATTCCAGTTGCGGCTAAACCAGGAATAACCAACAAATCCATAGTCAAACTAGCACTCAACCAAAAACCAAGCGCAAACATCGTTAAAGTCAACCAATTAACTTGTTTGCTGCGATCGAAAATAACATCCATACAAACCTTCCATTTTGTTTTAGAGAACTTTCAGCGATCGAATTTTGTAGGGGCATAGCATGCTACGTCTCTACAAAGATAAATGTTTAAAAGTTCCATCGCGCTGCGTCAAGCTAACACTCGCACAATTGCGATCGAAACAGAGATTATATTTATTTGAAAATAATTGCGCTTGCTAATCGCTGAAAGCTAACTGCTAAATATTTCTATTTTCAGCTTACCCGATTGCAACAGAGATGAGTGTCACAAATAGTAAAGTTCTAAATGCTTCTTTGAAAAGACAGGTTCGAGCGAGGAAACCTCGAAATGTGCTTGTGTCGTAGATGCTACGCAATCAAAATTCAAGTTAAATTTAAGGCAAACTTTGTCGATAGTATGCTTGAATTTCGGAGATAGTAAATAAAGATTGAAATTTTAAGCC
Organism: Xenococcaceae cyanobacterium; assembly: GCA_051657945.1. Taxonomy (GTDB): domain Bacteria; phylum Cyanobacteriota; class Cyanobacteriia; order Cyanobacteriales; family Xenococcaceae; genus CAZJTL01. The sequence goes on from JBOFLQ010000116.1 coordinate 857, forward strand.
GACTGAGTGGTAAAACTCTGCGCCGCCTTGTTGGCGATCGACTAGAGAAATAATTTCCTCTACGTGATAACCTGCTGCGCGCAGTCTTTCTACAGCTTGCATCGCCGACTTACCAGTTGTCACCACATCCTCAAGTACGACTACATTAGCACCATTAGGCAAACTGGGCCCTTCAATGTAAGCTTTAGTTCCATGTCCTTTCGCTTCTTTACGGACGATTAAAGCTGGAATCGGCTTATTTTCGTAAGCTGAGACGACGCTAACCGCCGAGACGATCGGATCTGCACCCAAAGTTAAACCAGCGACAGCAGATGTATTTTCTGCTAACAACTCAAACAGCAAGCGTCCGATTGCCAGCGCTCCTTCTGCTGTTAGGGTCACTTGCTTACCATTAATATAATAAGAACTCGGTTGCCCTGATGACAAGATAAAATCCCCTTCTTGATAGGCTAATTTGGCAAACAGATCGAGCAAAATTTGACGTAAAGAAATTAGATCGGCGGTAACTACCAATCGGGGATCGAATGAATTTATTGGCATAATTTAGAGATTAAATAAAAATCAATTAATGACTGTCTGTTAGCAAAATATTCGGTTAGGATTGAGCCGAACTTTCAACTTTTTAACTAAGGACAATGTCAATTAAGTTTACTAGATTAAAGACTATCTCGATCGCCCTAGCTATGGCTGTTGTAACTGCGCCTCAAGTCATGGCGCAAGACACGTCTCATTTTGTAGATAATACCTCTCTTGATGGTGCTTTTTCAAAAGCTTGGCTCGATCGATCGGGTAATACTTTTCACCATCAAAATATGTTTACTCAACTGATTAGGGTTGTTGGTTTATCCTATCCAGAGAAAGAAATTGCTTACAACGGTAAGGTATTGGATATTATTTATAGAGATGCGATCGACCAACAGGTATCGAGTACGCCGCAGGTTAAAACGCGAGATTTAAAAAATCCCTACGACACTTCTTTGCTAGAAAGCGGTTCGTCTTTTAAATCTAATTAGTGCGATCGGCAACGTCTGCACGGATTGCGATCGCGCCGTTTGGGTGGAAAACAGCTTTTTCTCAAAACGATCGGGCGATCTTTGTTCGATATCGATCGAGACAATTATGACTTGTTTGAATAAGGCAAAAATTGTTTTCTCCCCTTGATTATCGATCGCTTTTTTTTCCAGATAAATTATATTAAACTAAAATCTTTAACTGTTGTTATATTCAAGAGAAAATATAACTTATTTACCTCTTAGTGCTTCTGCACTCTACTCCAATCCAGGGTACAGGAGTTGAACCTGTCTTGCGCGAATTATGAGTTCGCTGCCTCAACCGCTCGGCCAACCCTGGTAACAGACATTTTTTATTTTACACGACCGTTGTCTATGTTGAGTAACTTCAATAAATTTAAAACTAACGCGACGAAATTAAATCCTAGCGTAACTTTGACCTTAATAATGCTGAGTATGCTGTTAGGTGCTGCTTGTTTTAGCGGTTATGTAGGGTTTCTTCTCGGTGGTGTGGCGATCGAAGGGGTTACTCAACCCGATGTCGATCTCAACCAACAAGCGCCGACACCAACCGAAGACAAACCAAAGACAGCGGCAAGAAATAAGGGTTTGAACATTATCCAAGAAAAAGAAATTATTGCAGATGTTTACGAACGTATCAAAGGAAAAAAATCTCAGTCACAGCAAGAAGAAACAGAACGATTAAAAGCGCAAAAAGAGTCGGAAAAAAATACTCTCGATGCTAGCAATCAACCTAATCTTTTTCCAATTCAACATCGAGTCGAAGGAGTTGTTCTCGAAGTTGTCAGAGTTAGCAAAGAAGAAAATTCCCTGTTGTTAGATGTCAACATGAAAAATGAAGGTTCTCAACCCGTGAAGTTTCTTTACAGTTTTCTCGACCTCAGAGACGACCAAAATCGACCTTTGAGTGCAATTACAGACGGATTACCCGCAGAATTACCAGCTAGTAACGAAAATTTTGCAGGGACGGTGAAAATTCCGCTCACTTTACTCGAAGGCTCTCAAACCATATCATTATCTCTATCAGACTATCCAGAACAAAAGATTCAACTTAAGCTTTCTAATATACCCGTAGTGAAATAAATAATGGGCAAAATAAATACAACAGTTAATTTAGGTGCCTGCCACCAATTTCTTAAATGACTGGTTTAGATGTATTATTCAGGTTGTTGTCAGTACTGCTACTCATAGCAATTAATGCTTTTTTTGTGACGGCTGAATTTTCAATTGTCTCGGTGAGGCGATCGCGCATCAGTCAATTAGTTAGAACGGGAGATTTACAAGCTCAAACAGTCCAATCTCTGCAAAGAAGTATCGAGCGCCTTCTCTCTACCGCTCAATTAGGAATTACTCTCTCTAGCCTCGCTTTAGGCTGGATTGGGGAAAGTACGATGGCAATGGTAATTAAAAGCATTATTATCAGTTTACCATTATCTAGAACCGCTACAAATGCTTTAGCTCATTCCCTGTCCGTACCGATCGCTTTTATTTTGATTGTTTACTTGCAAATTGTCCTCGGCGAACTCTGTCCCAAATCAGTTGCGATGCTTTATGCCGAAAAGCTAGCTCGTTTTTTTGGCCCTCCCAGTATTGTCATTGCTAAAATCTTTCGTCCCTTTATTTGGATTCTAAACCAATCGACTCGTTTTTTACTAAAAATAGTGGGAATTCAATATACTGGTCAAGGATGGTACGAACGGGTTACTTCAGAAGAACTACAACTAATTATCGCTACAGAAAAAGAATCTAGTGGTTTGGAAGCTGAAGACAGAAAGTTGCTAAAAAATGTTTTTGCTTTTAGCGATGCGATCGCGACTGAGGTAATGATTCCTCGTACTAGTATTGCAGCTATTCCCGTTAATTCTACTTTAAAACTTTTACTTGAGAAAGTAGCCGCTACAGAACATTCTCGTTATCCAGCGATCGGAGACTCTTTCGACGAAATTCGTGGTTTAATCGATTTTAAAGATTTGACTTTAGCTTTAGCTCAAGAAAAAATTGACCTCGATACCATTGTAGAACCTTGGTTGCGTCCAATTCGTTTTGTCCCAGAATCTACTCCTGTCAACGAAGTATTATCTTTTATGCAGCAATCTCAACAAAAAATGGTAATTGTCGTTGATGAATTTGGTGGTACTTCGGGATTGATTACAATACAAGATTTAATTGGCAAAATTACAGGCGATCGAGAAAAACCCCTAACTAATGAATTTGATTGGCACAAACTGGACGAACAAACTTTTCTCGTACCAGCACAAATGAATATTCAAGAACTCAACGAACTTTTCGATTTGGATTTACCTTTAGCTGACGAATATCAAACTCTAAGCGGTTTTTTATTTTATCAGTGGCAAAAAATTCCAGCGCAAGGTGAAATTTTTATTTATAAAGATTTGGAATTTACAGTTTTTTCTGCTGAAGGAAATCGATTATATCAGATTTTAATTCATCGCTTAGATTCTCATGCAGATACTAATGGCACGCGAAGCGATCGAGATCGACAGTCAAAAGAATTGATTTAAAATTTTCCTTCAATAATTAACGCCCGAAAAATCCAAAACAACACAACGTCTCGTCATTTTTTGAATCTGTTATTTTGCTAAAGATTTTGGGAATTATATGGAAAATAAATTTTATTATTTTTCCTATAGCAATCTACTGAATTCAATTTAAAAATATGAACGAACGAGATGATAAAGAAAAAGAATTAGAACGTCGTGAAAGAGAACTTCAACAAAAAGAACGAGAAATTCGTCTGCGAGAATTAGAAACAGAAATATACCAACAACAAGAACCGCCACTATACGAAACTAAAAAGCACGAAAAACCAGAAAGGAAATTTACACTTTGGAAGAAAAAAGCCACCAAAATTGCTAAATTTGTTGGCTTTACTGTTGTAGGCATTGCCATTATGAGAGTAGGTATGTTTGTTGGTATGTGGCTTACCTGGGGATTGATGGCGTTAATCGTTGCTTTTGTGGCATATAAATTGTATTTAGAAGAAAGCGATCGCGATCGATAAAAACAGTACTAAATGTGTTTTTAAGCCGAGAGAAATAAACTAAATTTTAATCTTGAGAGCGATATAATCAATCTTTTTTACTTTTGCGATCGATATCATAATCTTGTTGCGATTGAAGTTTGATAATTAAAATAATCATTAATACTCGCTCGAATTACCCATCTTTTGCTTATTACCTAGAAAAGTATTTTGACAGTAGTAATGAATATTTATAAAAAGCATTGGCTACAAAAACAAACTTCAAGTTTAAATGAAAGATTTGGACGAACAAAAAATAAAAGAGAAGGAATTAGAAATTAAATTTCGCAAACTAGAAGAAGAAGTTTATCGAAACCAAGCTCAAATTCCTGAAGTGACCAAACACGAACCAACTAAAAAATGCTCTAGAGAAATTGTAAAAGTTAGTAACTTTATAGCATTTGTCTTCGTCGGAGTTACGTTGATTCAAGCTGGTACATTCATCAGCTTATTTATAGGCATTTGGCTTCGGAATGCTTTTCTTGCTGCGTTAATTGCATTTGTAGGATACAAATTCTTTTTAGAAGAAAATAGTAAAAATTAAAAAAAGTAGGTAGATCGATGTTCAATTTTCCTTGGTGGATTCCTTCAATTAATGCTTGGATGAGTGGAATTATTCTGTCTGTATTGTTGGTAGGAGTTGCGTGGATCGAAAGATATCTTTTGCCATTCATTCAATATCTCGTACATATATCACCGAGATTGGGAGTTTTTGTTTGGTTTTTAATTTATCTATCCCCGATCGCAGCGATCGCTTTTGTTCATCACTATCTAAATTTATTTTTAGATTTATATTTTCCCAGTACGCGATTGCCAGAATTAGAAAAATTTGAAAGCTACACTCCCAGTTTAATGAGTTGGTGGGAAGGTGTATATGGTTGGATGACAGTAGTAGCAATTAAAGTTAGCAGTAGATTTCTTTTAGCTTTAATTTTGTTACCTTATGACTCTTCTTTCCTTGTTTTAAATATACAGGACTTAGCCTTATTCAATTTCTTCACCATATCAACAGTAAATTTTATTATTTGGTTCATTCTCGCGGCCTATTTTTACCAAATGGAACATTTAGTCAGACAATATTTACTTTCTGTTAATTCTAGATAAGAGACCATAAATTTCTCTTCTTATCTGCGTTTATCTGTGGACAAAAAAATATGACCTTTCTCAACAACTTAGAAAAAGTAGCGATCGCTCGCTATGAAATTGCCAATTCTCTAACTAAAATTGCCGAAACATTAACCGAAGCCGAAAAAGAAGGAGAATCTAGTTCGGGAAAACTATCTTTAGACACCAATATAGAAGATATCAATTTTGCTAGTAACAACTTACGCAATGGAGTATTTAGATTATTAGTTTTAGGAGACTTGAAAAGAGGAAAAAGTACTTTTCTCAACGCCTTAATCGGTGAAAATTTATTACCTAGCGATGTCAATCCTTGTACCGCTTTACTAACAGTATTGCGTTATGGAATCTCAAAGCAAGTTACCGTATATTTTAAAGATGGCAAAGTATCCGAAAAACTCGATTTCGATACTTTCAAACAACGCTATACGATCGATCCAGGTGAAGCCAAACAACTAGAACAAAGCGATCGACTTGCTTTTCCCGATGTCGATTATGCTGTCGTTGAATATCCATTACCTTTACTAGAAAAAGGAATTGAAATTATCGACAGTCCAGGTTTAAACGATACCGAAGCAAGAAATAAACTCTCACTTAGCTATATCAATAATTGTCATGCCATTCTCTTTGTATTTCGTGCCGTTCAACCTTGTACTTTAGAAGAAAGACGCTATCTCGAAAACTTTATCAAAGGAAGAGGTTTGAGTGTTTTCTTTTTAATCAATGCTTGGGATGAAGTTCGTCAAGAATTAATCGATCCAGATAATGCAGAAGAATTACAACAAGCAAAGAAAAAATTGCGTCAAGTTTTTCGTTCCAACTTAACAGAATATTGTTTAGTAGATGGACAAGATATTTACCAAGAAAGAGTATTTGAAATTTCTTCCTTAATGGCACTTCGCAAACGCATTAAAAACTCAGAAGATAATCTACAAGGAACAGGTTTTCCCGAATTTACAAAAGCACTCAATACCTTTTTAACCCAAGAAAGAGCGATCGCAGAATTTCGTCAAGCGAGAACATTAGCCCAACAAGCATACATACAAACCCACGAAGCGATCGTCCGTCGCCTACCTTTATTAGAAGATGACGTTCGAGAATTAAAAGAAAAAGTAAACTCAGTCGAACCAGAATTCAAACAACTAAATGATATTCGCGATCGCTTTCATAACGAAATAAAAAATACCCGCGATCGCAAAGCAAAAGA
>JBOFLQ010000117.1:0-5491 GCA_051657945.1 Xenococcaceae cyanobacterium
GTCCATTAATGGAACTTCTCGATAATTCTCAGCATTAAGAATCGAAAAAAATATATACCTTTCAATACCAGCAGCTTTAACAGCTTGAATTAAATTAACTTTGCCCTGCCAATCCACCTGTCCTATGCTCAAAGAATCGGTAATTCTGGCTGTGGCAGCATCAATAACTGCATCGATATTTTCTAGTGCCGCCGTGAGAGTTTCTGGTTGACAGAGATCGCCTTTAACTAACTCCGCTCCCCATTCTTTTAAAAAAGCAGCTTTATTAGGACTGCGTACCAAACACCGTACCTGATAGCCCTCATCGAGAGCGCGACGAGCAACTTGTCTACCCAAGGTGCCTGTTGCACCGACCACCAATAATTTCATTTAAATAATTATATTGTTACTTTTCTTAATCTTTTCTCTAAGATTTTATCATGCAATTCCTCAGTTCAAACTTAACAATTAAGGAGCAAAGAAAAGATGGTTGTCAGTTGTGGCGATCGTTGGTTAATATCGAGGTCTTGAAAAGACATTACCGAAAGTTCGGGGCAAGCGATCGCGAACCTATGTATCTATCCAAGTTGAAATATCCGCAACTAAGTATCAGTGCGGCAATAGCAGCAGTCTTATTAGCGCTCTTGCCTGCAAACGCTCTAGATGTAACGGTCACACCAGCAAAACCAAAACTGGGAGATACGCTTTCAGTCGTAATCGGTAGCGACAATTTCGATTCCGAACCCATAGTTACTTTTAAAAATAAAAATTATCCCACCTTTCCAACTACCGACAATCGCTATCGAGCTTTGCTGCCTACTAGTCCTTTGGATAGTCCTGGGAAATTGACCATTCGTGTCAAAGAGGCAGATTCGACCCAAGATATAAAGATCGATTTAGCCAAACAAAAGTTTCCCGTACAACGCATTCGTTTGTCGGGAAAAGCCTCGCGATCGGCAACTAAATTAGAACAAGATCGAGTCGCAGAATTTAAAAGTTTGGTTACTCCCGAAAAATATTGGAGGGGGAATTTTTTGCGTCCCAACGCAGGCAGAATCTCGACTGTATTTGGTGTTCGTCGTTATTATAACGGTGTTTTTGCTCGCGATTATTACCATCAAGGGGTAGATTATGCAGGTGGTTATGGTTCGCCAATAGTAGCGCCAGCCGCAGGGAAAGTAGTATTAATAGGAACAGAAGCAGAAGGTTTTCGCGTTCATGGCAATACAATCGGCATCGATCACGGTCAAGGAGTACTAAGTATTTTTTTACATTTGAGTAAAATTAACATCCGTGAGGGAGATTTGGTCAAAGCTGGTCAATTAATTGGGGCTGTGGGTTCTACGGGTGCTTCTACTGGCCCTCACTTACATTGGGGGCTGTATGTTCACGGAGTTGCTGTAGATCCTGCTTTATGGCGACTCAGTGAAATTAACTAAAAGTAAATTTTTAGTGAATTTTTTGGGAATTGGGATGTCTTTTCGATTGGCTTGAGGAATGATGGGGATAAGCTTTCTTAGCAAAAAAGTTGGATAGCTAAAAAAAAATCTTGCAAGGCGTAGATTTTTTTAGCATCGCCATGCAATAAAACTTTCTTCTTTTTTAATCTTGAAATTAACAGGTTTTGGCTATGGGAATGAGTATAAAAGAAATAGTAGAACAAGCTTTGCAAGACGGCTATCTTACGCCCAGCATGGAAGCAGAAGTCGGTCGCATTTGCGATACAGCTTCAGAACTTTCTGTCGAAGAATACATGGCTTTAGACAGATTAATGGGGTCTTTGTTAACTGGAGAAGTAGTTGCCGTTCCTCGCAAGCAATTTATTAATGTTATGGAAGAGTTGATTCTCAGCGAAGCCATCACTCGCATTGCCGAAATAGAACAAACTAGTGATAGTTCGCTCGATGTTGGCGATATTGCTGCTTATGCGTTAAACCGCTTACCGCCTTTGTACGCAACTACCGAAGAAGGTGCGAACTATCAACGCCAGCGAGCTAAAGAAGAACTTCACGAGTTAATCGAAAGACAAGTTAACGAGGCGATCTCTCGTTACCTAGATCGACCCGAATTCTTCCCAGAAAGACAAGCTTTGGGCAAGAGTACTGGTACTGATGTCGCGCACCAACTCAGTTCGCTTCTCAAAGACTACGCACCAAATTACGAGCAAACAATTGAAGCGTAAATAGGGAATAGGCAACGGGCAACGGGCAACGGGCAACGGGCAACGGGCAATGGGCATTGGGCAAAGTCACTCATTCACGCATTCAAAAGTTAAAACTAACTTGCTACTTGCTACTTGTTGCCTAACCCCTAACCCAGGACTATGTCATTTTTGGAAAAATTCTAGAATAATAGGGGATTAGGGAAATAGGTAAATAGAAAGACTAAGGAATTAGGGAAGTAGGGAGTAGGGGAGATATTATTTACCCTACTCCCCTAATTTGCCCAAGCCCCCAGTCCCCAAGTCCCCTATTTCCCGATGAACCGCTTATAAAAGCGAGAATGAAACAGCCCGTACCCTACCCCTAACCCTCGATCGAAAATGTCTTCCCCTCTAATTCAATGGTATCCAGGTCACATAGCTAAAGCCGAACGCGCCTTAAAAGAACAACTCAAGCGCGTCGATGTCGTATTAGAAGTTTTGGATGCCAGAATTCCGATCGCGTCTCACCATCCACAACTAGAATCCTGGATCGGTAGCAAACCGCGAGTTTTAATTCTCAATCGGGTCGATATGATTCCCGAAGCGATGCATCAAAAGTGGTTGAAATGGTTTAGAGACAAAGAGGAAGAACCGTACTTTACCAATGCCAAACAGGGAAAGGGAATCAAAGACGTTTTAGATGCGGCGCAAGTAGTAGGTAAACAGGTAAATCAACGCAGGCGCGATCGCGGGATGATGCCTCGTCCCGTTCGTGCTGTTGTTATAGGTTTCCCTAATGTTGGTAAATCGGCGCTGATTAACCGTTTAGTCAAGCGTAAAGCGGTGGCTAGCGCCCGTCGTGCGGGGGTAACCAAACAACTGCAATGGGTACGTATCTCCGATGAAATTGAAATGTTAGATGCACCTGGAGTTATTCCTTGGAGATTAGACAATCAGGAAGATGCGATCAAATTAGCTATTTGCGAGGATATTGGCGAAGCTGCTTACGACAATCAAAAAGTCGCCGCCGCCACGATCGATCTATTAGTCAAATTAAATTATGGCGAGGTTTTACAGTCTCGCTATCAACTCGATCCGCGTTCGATTACTGGCGAGGAATACGTATATAAATTGGGCGGCGATCGCTTTAAAGGTGACACCGAACGTTCTGCCCGTCAGTTACTCAACGATTTTCGCACGGGCTTGATGGGTAAACTTTCTTTGGAAGTGCCAGAATTTTAGGGGCTAGGAGTTGGGACGGGATTAAACGAAAGACGACCATCTTCCATGTAAACGATACGATCGGCAATATCTAAAATACGGTTGTCGTGAGTGACAAGCAAAATAGTGCAGCCCTGTTCTTTTGCCAGTTTTTGCATCAGTTCGATCGCATCTCGACCAGATTTTTTATCAAGGGCGGCGGTTGGTTCGTCAGCAAGTACAATTTTAGGATTGGAGACAAGGGCGCGCGCGATCGCGACTCGCTGTTTTTGACCGCCCGATAAATTATCTGGATAGTAATTTAAGTGTTCTCCCAAACCGACATGTTCTAAAATGGCAGCCGATCTCATTTGCATTTCTTCAACACTGATGTGCGGATGTAATTCTAAACCCATACGTACGTTTTGAAGCGCGGTTAGGCTAGCATGTAAATTATGCGCCTGAAAAATATACCCGTGTTCTCGTCGTGCTTTGGTTAATTGAGCGGAACTAGCGCCACAAAGTTCCTTTCCTAAAACTTTTAAACTACCAGATTGAGCCGATCGCAACCCACCAATCAAAGTCAGCAAAGTAGTTTTTCCCGATCCAGAAGGCCCTGTCATAATTACAATTTCACCAGCCTCGATCGCTAAATTAAGATCGAACAAAACTTGCTTGCGGAGTTTACCCTTACCAAAGTAATGATCTAAATTTTGAATTGAAATAACGTTATTGTTCATAGTTCATAGTTCATTGCTCATGGTTAAGGCGTGGATTCCGAGGTTTCCTCGGAATACAGAACGCCGTCATTGTTCATAGCCCATCGCTTGAGTACTCATTACTCATTACTCATTACTCATTACTCATTACTCATTACTCATTACTCATTACTCATTACTCATTACTCATTACTCATTACTTATTACTTATTACTTATTACTTATTACTTATCCCCTATCCCCTTCCCTTAAAACATATCGGCAGGATCGGCGGATTGAAGTTTACGAGTTGCGATCGCGCCAGAAATCAGACACATAATAATGGTCATTATTAATACCATTACCGCTCGAACGACGGTCATATAAATTGGTAGCGCCGTCGCTTTAGCCGCTAGTCGATACAGAATCGAGGGTAAAATCAATCCTGGGATAAAACCCAAAAATGCGAGAACGATCGTTTCTTCCAAAACCACGCCTAACAAATATATATTGCGGTAACCCATCGCTTTAAAAGTGGCATATTCTTTTAAATGCGCGTTGACATCAGTAGAAAGTACTTGATAGACAATTACGACACCGACTACAAACGCCATCGCCGTACCCAATCCAAAGATAAAACCGATCGGGCTAGAACTTTTCCAATAGTTTTCTTCAAATTTAATATATTCTTGAAAAGTCATCACTCGCACATCGTTTGGTAGACGTGCTTTTAAAGCATTTGCTACTTGCACCGAGTCAGCACCAGGTTTGAGCTGAATTAAACCGAGACTGACGCTAGCTGCTTCTCGTCTGGGAAAAAGGCGTAAAAAGGTTTGATCGCTTGTCATCAAAGTTGCGTCAGCACCGAAAGAAGCACCCAAGCTAAACACTCCACTAATCGAAAGAGTGCGTCTTTCTATTTCGCTTGTCACAGTCTTACCGCGATCGATCTGTTCGATCGCTTCTTTGTAATCTCCTCTAGCACCCCGATCGAATAAAACGCTATCTGGTAACTTAATTTTTTCTAATTGTCGATTGACTTCTGGTAAGTTAACAACTGGTTGAGTCGGATCGAATCCAAGTACTTGAATGGTGGCATCGCGACGGGTTTGGGGATTCTTCCAGGCGATCGTATTGATATATACTGCTTTGGCAGATTTAACACCAGATACATCGATCGCTTGATATAGTCGTCGTCGCGAAAAAGTCGATAGAGTTTGCGTGTTACGAGCTTTGGGACTGAGTAAAACAATGTCTGCTAGGAAAGCTCTATTCAAGCGGGTATTACTGTCATACAGCGCATTTTGAAACCCAAGCTGCATAAACATTAGTACGTCGGCAAAGGCAATCCCCGCCAGCGCCACCAACAAACGACTTTTTTCGTGGCTCAGTTGCAGCCATCCCAAGGGGGTACGGCGTTTTAATTGTTGTAGTGGTTTTATCATTGTTCGATCGACACCTGAACTTGCAA
>JBOFLQ010000118.1:0-7579 GCA_051657945.1 Xenococcaceae cyanobacterium
TAAGCGGATGTCTTCAAACGGGACGGGGCTTTTAAAGGGCGGAAATGAATTCCGCCCGCAGCCCCTTCTAAAGCCACGTTTTCCGACGTTTCCGTTAACTGACCAAAGGCTAATCCTTTGGGGACGAGTCAAAACGCCCTTAGACAGTCGGCTAAGGTCTAAACCTAGCGTTCTGCTTACTTTCCTAATGATATTTGCAGCACCATTACCGTCTGCATTGATATACCAGTTGATTGCAGTTCGATACAAACCGCGCTTAGTTCTTTTTCCTGAAGGCTTCCAATCATCGGGTTTTTCACCATAATTCGGAAGATCGTCGCCATCTAAGAAACTAGCTTTGCTGGTATAACTTTCGCAACTCTCAATAAACTGAATTCCACACTGCTCACAAAGTTGAGCAATTCTATCGAGGAGTCGAGATGTAGGGATGATTACGAACTCAGAGTTATTCTTTTTGCCTAATTCTATTTGAGTTTTGTTACCTTTGTTCCAGCCAAAAATAACAGTTCCAATATCCCGATCTAAGCAATGATTTATTACTATTCGGCACGCTTTGTTAATTCCATCTCGTATTTGTCTGTTGCGTTTTTCTGTAATAGCAGCTAACTTATTATTCCAAAAGCCTTGTGGTTTGTTTTCTTTAATGGTTGATATTTGCTTGTTATACCAACGATTCATTGATTTAATGTGTTTCCCATCAATAATAAAGCTAGTGCCGACATTAGAAACACAAGTCAACCAATTGTTTAAACCTGGATCGATTCCAAGTACATTATCTGGATTTAATTTTACTTTTTCTACTTGTTTTTCATAGACAAATTCAAAATAAAAACACTTGTTTCGAGGTAGTATTTTTAATTCTTTTATCTCAGAAAAATTAAGATTGCTAGGCATTGGAATAGAAAAACTATCAATACCAAACCAAGTTTTACAAGTCTTGCCTAGTGGGATTCTTATTAGATTACGGGGCTTATAAACGCCTGAATCGAATTCAGGCGACAGCCCCTCGTCTTTTAGCTTTAAAGCTTGCTTGGGATAACTAATTGTTGCTAAACCATTCTTTTTTCTATAATTAGGTATTCTAGGTTTATCTGCTATTTTTCCAGCTTTATAAGCTTTGACTAAACCATAGTATGACTTAAAAGATTCTGCGACAGTTCTTAATATTTGTTGGGAAGCTTGAGAATATAAAACTTTGTAGTGGTTATTCGCTTTATATTCTTTTTCTAAATCAAACTTTCCTATTCCTTTTCGAGCTTTAAAATATAGTTGTCTAGCATAATAAATCCCCATGTTAGTGAGTTTGTGAGACTCTTCACACAAAAATGTTAGTATGTTAATTAAGTCGTTATTTTGACTTACTAAAACTTGTTGACAACCGTACATTTAAACCTCTTTTAAGTGAAAAAATTATACCATAATTTCGAGACACTTAAAAGTGTCTAACCTAAACGGGCAGCGAATTTTCATCCCTCGCGCTTCAGCCGAGGGATGAAAACATCGCTACTCGGTAAATCTAAATAATAGTAGTATGTTTCGATCGCTTTGATTAATTAATATCGAGCGATTTTTTGTGTTGGGAGAAATGCTTTTTCCCAATAACTTATAGCAGTACAAATAAAAATTAGCGCATTACATTAAACAAGATGACGTTCGAGGGATAGAAACCTACAAACATACCAATGGTTATTTGCAATTAACGGGAAATTTTGGGGGAACGATGGTGTATGTCGATCTCGATGGCATTTATGGTGATGAAGGTTGGCATAAACTCGTCACGATCGAAAATGTTCCTCCAGAAGATTTTATTAATAATCGTTTAACTTTATAGTTCGATCGCTTTTTACTCTCAATGGTTGGGTTTCGTTTCTCTACGCTGACTCAAAACCCACCAACACATTAGTTACATTCACACCAAGATCGTCGATCGCGTAACCACCTTCCATTAAAAATAAAGTTGGTTTTTTAATTAGGGCGATCGCTTCGCCCAAGCGCAAATAATCTTCGGTTTTAAAATTAAATTTAGAAATCGGATCTCGCTCAAATGTATCTACCCCCAAAGAAACAATGAGAAGATCGGGATTGTAATTGTTAATGTAGTTAATTGCACTAGCTAGCGTTTCTCGATAGGTATCCCAATTCGTTCCCCAAGGCATCGGATAATTATAATTAAATCCGAATCCTCGATCGATTCCTCGTTCGTCGGCATAGCCTAGAAAGAAAGGATATTCTTGGCTTGGATCGGCATGGAGTGAGACAAACAAAACATCACTGCGATCGTAGAAAATAGATTGTGTACCGTTACCGTGATGGTAATCGACATCGAGAATGCAGACGCGATCGCAACCATTATCTAAGGAAGCTTGAGCGGCGATCGCGGCATTGTTGAGAAAGCAATAACCACCGTACAAATCTCTCGTAGCATGATGTCCGGGTGGTCGGCACAAGGCAAAAACCGATTCTCCTTTGCTTAAAAATTCTTGGGCGCTAAGAGCGAGATTAGCTGATGTTGTCGCCGCTTGCCAAGTTCCAGCCGTAATTGGAGTTCCCGCATCAAAAGAATAGTAACTTAATTTGCCATCAATGTGTTCGGGAATGCGATCGCAACGCATGGTTCGAACTGCCCAAACTAAAGGTAATGCGTCGTAATTACCATGGGCTAAAATCCACTCATCCCAAGCTGTTTGTAAAAAAGAAACAAAACCGCGATCGTGTACGCGTAAAATTGGTTCGATGCCGAAATCTTGAGGTGATAAAATTTCACCTAAATTAATTTGACGGATGCGATCGAGAATTTTTTCTGCGCGTTGAGGATTTTCAAACGGTGGCATTAATTTGCCATCGTTAAGTTCTACAAGAGCGTTTTGTTGGTGATGATCGGAGCTGTAAAAGGTAATCATCTTTTAGATAGGAAGTATGAATATTTTCGATCGTTTCTACTATTTATAAGAGAAATCGATCCCACACAAAGATCGAAACTAAAACAGTATTACTGAAACATTGTTCTGGTATCACTCAAATACACGAAACCTACATCTACATGATTTTGACGAACATCTTTAGCGTAGACAAGTTTGAGTTTCAAGCGATCGAAAATATTATAAAATCATCGCGATCGCTCGACAAATTCTGTCAAACGAAGAATTGATGATGCGTTATTCTTCTTGACGATCCACTCTACAAGTCAACCGTCTAGATTGGAGTCGTTATGAGTTCGCCTAAAAACTATTGCGATACAAAACTAGTTTTTTTTGTTGCCTCACTTTTAGTAGCGATCGCTCGACAAATTCTGTCAAACGAAGAATTGATGATGCGTTATTCTTCTTGGCGATCCACTTTACAAGTCAACCGTCTAGATTGGAGTCGTTATGAGTTCGCCTAAAAACTATTGCGATACAAAACTAGTTTTTTTTGTTGCCTCACTTTTAGTAGACCTCTGGCAAAAATAAATTGAAAATCAAAACTGATGCTTGTCTTTTGACTTTTGCAAGAGGTCTAATATTTACTGGAGCGATGATTTCTTATTGCTGGCGCGATCGAGCATTTTTTGATAATTTTCTTGCGCTTGTATATCTTCGACCATTATTTCAATTTTTACTTTATTACAGCGATTATTAATTTTGAGAGCGATCGCTTCGAGAAAATCGCTAGCCGCTTTAAGAGAGACAAATTCACCACTAACACTATGACCGCGATCGGCATTGGCAGCTATTATTTGTCTTAAGTCTATACCCGTAATTTCTCCTTCTCCTAAATTAATTTCTGCTAGTTGCTTGCGATCGCCGCTAACTTCTTCAACGATTAATTTTTCCCACCTTACTGGCACTTCCACCATACGGGTTTCTACTTTTTTGCGAAGTACTACTTCACCGACTCTACGCCTATTGCGATCGACTAACAATCTCTCTTCTAGTAGAGGAATAATTTGTTCTTCTTTGGTTGTTGTTGTCGCTGTAGTTGTAATTAATCGATCATTTTCAGTTGTATTTAATTGATTATTATTTTCCATGATTTTTATAAAGAATAGGGGCTAGGGGCTAGGGGAGGCGTGGATGGCGAGGTTTCCTCGCCATAGTGAACGCCGTGCTAGGGACTAGGGGCTAGGGACTAGGGCAGGAAAAGTCTAAAGTAAAACAGCTACTTTAGACTTGAGACTTTCTCTAATCCCTAATCCCTAATCCCTAATCCCTTATCCCTAACCCCTAATTTTTATCGTCCGTTGTTCTCGATAGTATCAAGCGCTGGATTGTCTTTGATATCGACATCTAGTTCTTCGCGACGAACTGTATCTTCAGCGTTGACAATATCGTGCTGAATTTCTTTTTTGATTTCTACTTCTTCGCGAATAAACGCTTGCTTTTGTATGTTTGCCGATTCTTCAAATAACTCGATGCGAGCGACTTCACCTTCTTGGAAAGCATAAGCATCTGGAGTTACAGCGGTGATTTCGGTAGGATTTTTGCGTTCGATGATTACTCGTTCTTTTTCTACAGGAATGGAAACTCGTGCCGTTTCTGTTTCTACGTGTTTACCAACTCTGACAGTACCAGCACTAATTCGATTTTTGCTAGCAACCAAACGCTCTTCATAAAGTCTTAGCAGTTGATGGTTATCATTGCTCATTTGATAGAGCGATGGTTCTTTCTCGTAGCTGTAATCAGCGTTTTCGTAAACAGCAGTAGTTGTTGTCGAAGCAGTCTCGACTGGCAATTCTGTCTCTATTGTTGCGGCAACAGGGCTACTTGCAGGTTGTTGGAAAGCATTTATAACTCGTTCTTCAAAATCAGAATCGACGATCGCGCCTTCATTATATTCGGGCAAGTTTTGCGCTTGTTCCTTGGTAAATCCAGCTACATAGACGCGATTGCGATCGCGATCGATGCTGCTATAACCTACGGGTAACAAAACTTTTTTGCCAAAGCCTAAAAATCCTGTATCTACGACAAAGTAACGAAAATGTCCGTCGCCATCGACGAGTAAATCATCAACCGAACCGACTCTTTCGTCATTGTCGGTGTAAACCGAATAGCCTTTGAGATCGTCGTTGCCAAAAATATCGTCGGAATAATTGGGATATAGTTCGCTAATGCGATAAAGTCCCATGTCATCGGCTCGATCGCCCCTGTGGAAGTTATCTTTATGAGTTAACAAACGGTCTTGATAGAGCTTAAATTGATGGTGAGTTGGCTCGTTGAGTTGGTAGAAATCGGGGTTGCGATCGTAACTGTATGTGTTGCGATCGTAATCGGGTGTGGTAACCATGTTATTTGTAGTTGGGGTTCTGTAAGTGTTTCTAACTCTTTCTTCGTAGTCGTAATCTACGGTCAGATCGTCGTGATATTCTGGCAAGTGTTGGGCTTGCTCTTGGTTGAGTCCCGTGGCATAAATGCGATCTTGACCTGCATCAATGCGCGCGCGACCTACGGGTAGCAAAAGCTTTTTACCGATTCCTAAAAATCCTGTATTTACTACCAAATAACGAAAACGACCGGATTCATCGACGAGAATGTCGTAGACATCGCCGATTTTTTCTTCTGCATCGCTATAAACAGAGTCGCCTTTGAGGTCGTTACCCCCAAAAATTTCGTCTTTATAGTTGGGATAAAGATCGGCAATTTTGTAGAGGCGATTTCTATTAACGCCTTCGCCAAGTTGGAATTGCTCTTTGTGTGTGACTAAGTTATCTTCAAATAACTTGAACTGATTTAAATGGTCGATCTGATATAGAGCGGGATCGTAGTCGTAATTATAGTTATCGCGATCGTAAGCTGGAGTTGGTGCGCCGATATTAAGCGTTCTAAAAATACCTCTAACTTTTTCTTCGTAGTCGTAATCGAGGTTGGTATCGTCGTGATATTCGGGCAAATTTTCGGCTTGTTCTTTGGTAAAGCCTTTGATGTCTACGCGATCGCGATCGTAGTCAATTTCAGCTACGCCAACGGGTACTAAAACTCTTTTACCCAAACCCAAAAAACCAGTATTGATTACTACATAACGAAAACGACCTTCTTCATCAACTAAAAGATCGTAAACCGAACCAACTTTCTGGTCGTTATCGCTGTAAACAGAGAATCTTTTGATGTCGTTGCCGTTAAAAATATCGTCTCTATAGTTGGGATAGAGATCGGCAATCTTTGCCAAAACCATAAAATTTCTCCTTAAAATTTATAAATTAGGGAACGAATTTTAGGGAAATCAGAAGTCACAACTCACAACTCAGAAGTAATAAATCCTCCCTATTCCCTATTCCCTATTCCCAAGGCGCGATCGGCGGAGGTTTCCTCACGGCGGATAGACATATCTGAACGGCGGCTAAACAAATCTGAGGAAACCTCCGCCGATCGCCGCCTCGGAAACCTCTGATATTTCCGCCTCCGATTACTGAGCGCCGCTACTCCCTAACTTCTCTGAGATTGAGCCGGAGCAACTGTAGCTTTGATATTAACTGCTTGAACGCCTTTAATTTGCTCGGCTAAACTGGCGATTTTGTTATATTGCTCTTTAGTTGGTACGGTTCCCGTTACCGTCACTACGCCATCTTCGGATTCAACTACTAAAGCACTAGCGGGAAGATTTGCTTCTAGTTTGCTGCGAACTTCACTTTCTAAATCGTCGTCATCGCGATCGACTGCCGAACCATTATTGGCCGCATTGTTACGCTGTTCTCTAGCTCTAATGTCAGAATTGAGCTGTCGGCGACGGGTTTCGCTAGTAGCATCATCTTGGGCTTCAGTTGCTGCTTCAGCATCGACCGCTTGAGGTTGTTCTTGCGTATTTGCGGGTGCTTGAGAGCTAGTTTTCGCACCATCACAAGCGGCTGCACCAAAAAGCAATATGCCACTAAGTAAAAATACGATTGATTTATTCATTTTTGTTACTGCAATTTGTTAATGCTTGTTTTTTTATTTGTTAATGCGAGGGTCGGTTTCATCTCGACGATCGATAATAATAACTTCGGGTTCGCTATTGACAACTGGTGTTGTATCGGTAACTCGGCGATCGGCGATCTCTTCATCAGCTAGGTTGTAACGACTTGTATCGGTAGGAGTAGGATTCATGCCTAAATCGCGATCGATAGCTGCTTCGGTGTCATATGCCATGGGTCGATCGACGCCCGAGCTCATCGGACGAGAACGATCCATGCTCATTGCTGTGTCCATATCGGTATCGCGTGCAGACATACCAGTCGTAGCGGCAACAGCACCATTATGTCCGGGAATATCGTACACGCCATATTCTTCGATGCCGTGGTGGTGAAGAATGTCTCGAGCGCGACGAATTTCTGTTTCGTTACCGTCTACAATTACTAAATATTCACCTCTAGAAACGCGATCGTTGTAAACGCGCGCTCTTTCTTCGGGAATGCCCAAACCAACAAGCGCGCCGAGTAAACCGCCAGCCGCAGCGCCAATCGCACCACCAGCAAGAGCACTTGCTATGGCTGTTGCTTCTGCACCGGCAAAAATGAGTGGCCCAATTCCAGGAATTGCTAAAGCGCCTAAGCCGACAAGCAATCCAGTTAAACCACCTAAAGCGCCACCGGTAACCGCACCTGCTTTAGCACCATCATCGGCTTTGT